>CAMKDB010000189.1 GCA_946411155.1 uncultured Faecalibacterium sp. | reverse complement strand
CGATCTATCTGCCGTTCGGTCTGGATCCCATGACGGAGAACATTGCCGTTTCCCACGAGAGACATCACCTGCATAGGAAGGATCATCTCATCAAACTGTTCTCGTATCTGCTGCTCTGTCTGCACTGGATCAATCCGCTGTGCTGGATCGCCTATTTTGAAATGAGCAAGGATATGGAGATGAGCTGCGACGAGTATGTGCTGTCCCATTACCGGGAGATCTCAAAAGATTACGGCACAGCGCTGCTTTCCTTTTCCACCGGACGCCGGTTCTCTCTGGCCAGTCCGCTCGCCTTCGGAGAAAGCAGCATCAAAGAGCGAATCCTAAACGTGATGCGGCACAGGAAAGCATCAAAGACCGTCGCGGTACTGGCTGCTGTCATCTGTATCGTTGCATTGGTGGCGTGCGGGACGAACGGCGTATTGCCGGGTGAAACGGAGATACCTGTCGTTGATGGCTATTCAGGGAGGACCGTCCTGAGGTTTTCGGATCCTTACGGCGGTGAGGAAAGTGAACTGCAGGCGCTCTTCGCTGACGGAGAGAACGTATACTGTGCCGTTACAGACAGAAGATCCGCAGAAACGGTACGTTACGTAATGTCCGGCGGAATCATCGAAACCATTACGTCATTAAGCTGGCTGCAGACAAAGATAGGCGCCTATGATTATCAGACCGGAGGGCATACGGTCCAGGCAGAAGAAGCGGAGCTGATCGATGAAAGAGATCAGGGATTTGCATTCCTTCCGGACGGATCGTTTGCTGTTGTCGGATATGAGGACGGCTACAGGATCCTGACGGTCTATGCGGATACGGCCACGAAAACGGTCGGGGTCGACGGATACGGTCTTCCGTTATATAAAGACCGGATCACGATCGGCAAAGCGGAACAAGAGACTGCCCGCTTTGAAATGTTCCCGGCAGACGATTATTCTATCGTACTAATCCCTGTCCGGACGGACGATACAGAACCCGACGACGTGATCCTTGTCGATCTTAACAAGAGAAGCAGTTCCGCGGTCGCGGTTCAAGCGGAAATGTTCGAGAACGGGATCTGCCGAGATGGACTGCTGTACTGCTGCGTCGACGGCGAACTGCAGATCATTGATCTGCTGACAGGGGATTCGGCTGAGGAGTTTGAGCCGTTCCCGCTGCAAAAGAAGGGGGAAGAGGACGGGATCCGCATCCTAGGCGTTTCCGGAGACAGTCTGTTGTGGGCAGATGCAAAAGGCATCCACATCCTTTCTCTGACTGAGAAAGAGGACTATATGCTCGGTTTATCTTCAGATGAATACGAAGCAAAAAATGGATGGTCGATCCGGAAGGCGTGTATCGACGGAAGCGGAGACATCTATCTTCATTATGAGAGAACCACAGAAACGGCATGCGAGACGTCTCTAGTCTGTTATTCCAAAGCGTTGGCACAGGATACGGAACTGATGCCGCTTCAGGTGACGGGTACGATATTTGACAGCAATTACTGCGATGCAAAGGGAATCCATCTGACGGAGATCATTACGGATCGATTTCAGCCGGAAGAACTGTGGAACGAGGGGCATACCTATTTCACGGATATCTACCAGCTGCATTTGTACGCAGATTATGACGATCCTGTTCTCCGGCCGTCCTGCACGATCCCGGGATGTGATCACAGAAGTCCGTCCTGTGAAGCCTGGGCGCTGAGAAGCAAAGGCTATCCATACGAGTTTCTTCTGGAGGATTCAATTCTGACCATTACTCAGTTCCGGGGAGATTTGTATCCGTCTGAAGATCCGGATCCGCGCTTTCCGAGCGGAACAGGGATCCTGATCGAGAAGAGTGACCGGGGAAGGCAGGCGGAATATCAGACAGCAATCCCCGACGCATACCTTTATGACTGCAAACTGTATTTTGACGGAAGGAATCTGGTCTTCACCGCTTTGCAACACGGAGTCGTCGTGTATGTATTTGATACGCAGACAGGAACGGTCATGAAGCGGATCCATACAGAACTTTCCGACGGAAGGTTCAGTGTTTCCGAAAAGAATCAGATCGTTCTTGACGATGCCGCCCTGCAGAAAGGATTAGTGATCGATACTTCTACATGGCAGTGCGGCGTAATGTCCGGAATAAAGGGAGTTCCGGACTGGTACAATTTCGTTTTCGACGGGAGTTCCTATACCGCGGAGCCCATGTATGATTTCTCGCTGTTGGAGGACATTCCGAATCCGTACGGATTGGAACATTCTCAGGTGTTTATGAAACATGGAGACAAAGGCCTTGTCCGGTTTTCAAGCGATTACCGGGATGAGACGGCGATCGTTGATCTCATCTCCAGAGAAGTGCTCAGCGGAACTGTTCCGATGAAAAACGTGTGGGGAGAAGATTGTCCGAATATCTACTTAGAGTCTGAGAAATACTACATCTTCAGCCCCGGGGTCGTATGGCACAGCAGCAGTTTTCCGGCGCCGCCGGATTACTTTGACGGAGCGGAAGGCAGAAGTACATACCGGACCATCTGTGCCT
>CAMKDB010000188.1 GCA_946411155.1 uncultured Faecalibacterium sp. | reverse complement strand
GAGAAACTGTACCGGCAATAGGATGCACGCGACTTCAGTCGTGTGAGGCTTCACACGGTATAGGATCAGTGAGATAATAAAGGAAATAGTTGGTTTTCCTGACGGCATGATTTGAAAGGACTGATCAAATGGCGGGAAATGAGAGGAAACTGACGCCTGCAGAGGAACGCAGGCAGCAGAAACTGAACGAAGTCACTCAAAGGCTGGAAGAAGAGGGGTATACTCGTAACGACCTGACGATCGATCTCGCGAAAGCAAACGTGATCATATCTTTCGCTTCAGTCCCGGTCTTTGTGCTTGGTATATTTCTGTATTACAGATTATGCGGTGTCCAGGGATTCGGTATGGGAGTAAAAGGACTGATCATCTATGCAATCGGCTATATTGTCCTGATCGTCGCTCATGAACTGGTTCATGGCCTGACTTGGAGTTTCTTTTCGCCGAATCACTGGAAGGATATTGACTTCGGGTTCATTGTCAAGACGATGAATCCGTACTGTACCTGCGGTGAACCGCTGGAAAAAGGTCAGTATATCCTCGGCGCGATGATGCCCCTTTTGGTGACTGGGATCATACCGACGGTCATCGCATTTCTGATCGGATCCTTTCCGTTTCTGCTGGTCGGATTGTCGCTGATCATCGGTGCAGGTGGGGATATCATGCTGGTTCTGAAATTGCTCCGTTTTCGGACAGATGCAAAAGAAATACTGATATACGATCATCCGACTGAAGCAGGCAGTATCATGTTTACGAGGTAGAGGATATGGCGATCACGATTCATCTTTTCTATAGGGGAGAAGGAACATCGGCTCTTGACTTTGCAGAGGAGATGACCCGCAGCGGTGTCGTTGCAGGCATCCGCGAAGAAGAAGGGAATCTGGGGTATGATTACTACCGCTCTCTGTCTGATCCGAGTGAGATTCTGCTTATCGACCGGTGGCGTGACCAGTCTGCGATAGACGCGCATCATGCCTCGGTTTGGATGCAGGAGATCTTCCGGCTGAGAGAAAAGTACGACCTTCATATGCGTGTGGAGCGGTTTGAGGACACGGAAGGGAATCTTCCTGAACAGGACAGGGATTTCATCAGGGGGTAGGAATGGAAAAGTCGGGATTTTTCGGTTGTGATGCAGCTTCGAAACTGGTCCGGGAAACCATCTATTCCGGGATACGGACACCGAAGGACCTTTACAATGCTTTGAAAAAATGCTGGTGTGCAGAGACATGTGCCCCCAGGATGCGGAGTGACTGGAATGAAGATGATCCGACACTGGGACAGTGTTCCGTCACATCATTTCTGGTCCAGGATCTTTTCGGAGGGATGGTTTTCGGAATCCCGATGGGAGATGGAAACTATCATTGTTTTAATGTCGTCGGAGATACCGTCTTCGACCTGACCAGTGAGCAGTTTTCCGGACAGGTTCTGGATTATGCACTGGATCATGAACAGACCAGGGCGAAGCATTTCCTGAAGGCGGAAAAGAAAGCGAGATATGAACTGCTCTGTGAGAAACTTGCGTGTCTCATGAAAGATAATTGACCGAATCGCGGCATATGCCGAATCCGGTCATTGTTTTATGGTATTATTATGGCAGAAAACCAATGCAAAAAGATCATCAGAGAAAGGAAAAACGAAAATGTTACACGAAGTCAAATTTGATTCCTTCAATGAACGCGATAAGGTCTATGGATGGGTCTACGTTCCCGCCTGCAAACCGCTTGGAATCATCCAGCTGATCCATGGATTCGGTGAGCATTCCCGCAGATACCTTCATATGATCACCAGTTTTATGGAAGCCGGTTATATCGTGGCTGCTGATGACCACGTCGGCCATGGAAAGACCGCCGTCGAGAACGATTGCTGGGGCGATTGGGGTGGTAAGGGTTTTACGACGATGGTGGAAGATGAGAAGAGACTCCACGATCTTGTCGTAGAGATGTATCCGGGTCTGCCGTACTTTATGTTCGGCCACAGTATGGGTTCCTTCATTACAAGACAGTACATGGCGCGTTACGGCGCAGACCTCACCGGTGCCACGATCTGCGGCACGACCGGCGTTTGGCCGAATCTGGAAGAAAATATCGCACTTGTCCAGAAACTGGTCGACGATGGAAAAGGCGAAGAAGCAGACCCGACGCTCGGCGCGACCTTTATGGGATGGATGTTTGCCCGCTGCACCGAGGGAGTGAAGCTCGGAAATGAGTGGATCTGCGATGATCCCTGTGTGCAGAACGACCACGCTGCGGATCCGTTCGACGCTTTCACTAAACCTACCAGTAACAGATCCTGGCTGTACTTCCTGCAGATGATGCAGGACATCACCGGTGAGGAATGGGCAAAGAAAGTCCCGACAGATGTGCCGATCTACAATATTGCAGGCGATCAGGATCCGGTCGGACAGTACGGCACCGGTGTTTATCAGTGCGCGAACTGGCTGGCAGATACGGGACATGATATCACGACCCTGCTCTATACCGGCTACAGACATGAGATCCACAACTATGCGGAGCTGAAGTGGAGCGTGGAGGATGGGATTATCACGTTCTTCGACGAGTGCGTGAAGTAATAA
>CAMKDB010000187.1 GCA_946411155.1 uncultured Faecalibacterium sp. | reverse complement strand
AAAAACAGAATATGGGATATGGAACGGAATTGCTGCAGTTTGCAGTCGGTCAATGCCCGGATACTCCCACATTATGGATCCTTGAGAACAATGTTAATGCGGAAAGGCTCTATCGCCGTATGGGCTTCACGAAAACCGGAAGGACCAACGCGATCACAGATGAACTCGAAGAGATCGAGATGGCATTGGAACAGACAAATACCGGTTCCCGGCGGAAAAGCGGATATGCATATGATATAGTCGCATTGCCCAAAGACCAGTGGAAAGGGACGATCATACCCATGATCACCAGAAGCGACAGCTACTATGACATTGAGCTGAGCCCGTTAAACGGTGAAGGATGTACGGTCTCCATTGTCAGGAAACCGTCAGAGCAGGAGATCGTTCATACGCCTGAGGAACATGATTTTCCCGATTCCCTGTATCAGGATCACTGGGAAGGAGCGGAAGCCTACGGTGTTGTGGGTGATAACGGAGAATTGATGGCCTGTATAGAAGTGTGCCCCGAGGAGTGGTCGAACAGACTCGTGATCACAGAATTATGGGTGAGCGATGCGCTCCAAGGAAAAGGCATCGGGAAGAGACTGATGGACAGAGCAAAGGAAATTGCTCTTCGTCAGAAAAGGCGCGCCATTATTCTGGAAACGCAATCCTGCAATACAAATGCGATCGGATTCTATCTCCACCAAGGGTTCGAACTGATCGGTTTTGATATTTGCTGCTATACGAACAACGATATCGGCCGCAGAGAGGTCAGAATCAACCTCGGATATTTTTTTCGCAGCGGAGACGTTTTCACGATGTAGAAATACAGCAGTTTCTTCCCGAACTACCTGTTAAGCAACAAATACGGTCCGGTCAATCACAGGTTCTCCATGGAGAGTTTCGACAACGAGACCAAGGAAGCAATCACCACGATCGAGAGAGAACACTGATCCGGCCGGAAAAAATCGAGGCAGCGATCTGAGATGACAGCAAAAGAATTGTGGGAAAAATCCGGGCTCTCCGGTACCTATACGGCGTGGCCGTTCGGGGAAGTTCCGGACAAACTGGCCGCGATGGTCGTCCGCGGCGTCAAGACGGCGACCTGTTCCGCGTACGATCTCTATGAGATCAATAACGAACCGCTTCCGCAGGCGGGAGAGTACAGCGTGATCCTGGACTCCGCCGGAGAAGCGGTCTGCATCATCCGGACGGTCAGAGTGACTGTGACTGCGTTTAAAGACGTATCCGAATCGCACGCCTTCAAAGAAGGCGAAGGAGACCGCTCTCTGGCATACTGGCGGGTGGTGCACGAGAACTTTCTGAGGAACGAACTCGATTCTGTGCAAAGGGAGTTCGATGAGAACACGAAAGTGGTCTGCGAGGAATTTGAGGTCGTATATCAATAATGGATATCGAAGAGTATCTGAAAGATCCGTGCGGCGCGTCGTCGCTTCCGTACTGGAAAACGGAATCCCTGACTCTGCCAGACAACGTCCGAATCGTCAGGGACGACAGGTTTAATCCTTCTCTTGTTAACGGAAACGATGAGCGGTATTTTAAAATGTTCCATGATCTGAGATCGGTGAAGGAGCCGGTCCTGCCCGGCGGTTACGGGACCGCGCAGTGCAGCGTCGGTGATTTCGCGGACCAGATCAATTCCTGCTACCGGCAGGAACATGTCTCTGTAGAGGAACTGCTGGCGTACCGGTCACGCCCCGTGTTCCGGCCGGAACTGTGGATCGCGGTCCGGGACAAGGAAAACGGGATCATCGCCGCCACCGGGATCGCGGAGCTGGACGCGCGCATCGGAGAGGGCATACTGGAATGGATACAGGTCCTGCCAGGGTACAGGAGCAAAGGGCTTGGATCGTTTGTGGTGTGCGAACTTTTGAGACGGATGCGGGATCAGGCGCGTTTCGTTACTGTTTCCGGGAGAATGGACAGTGATACCGCACCGTTTTCCCTGTACAGATCATGCGGTTTCACTGGATCGGTGATCTGGCATGTCATCCGGGACTGACAGATCGGGATCCGGCGTCCGGGACCCGCTGTTGTGATAAAGAAAACCCTTCACGGGCATTCCCCCCGGCTATCTTGGTTTAGAGGTCTGCGGTCTGTTCGTCAATAAGTAGCCCACAAAAAACAACAAAGTCTGTCCGCAATCTTCTATTCCTCAAACGCCAATAATACTGTTATTGGGAGAAATAAGATTATTTGTCGGATTGGAAAATCAAAATCTATCGGATTAAGATTCTAAAATCTTTCGGATTGCGAATGTAAGACTACTTCTCGTTCGCATGGAGTAGTAGTGGATCTGTACTGGATCTGCGGAGGAACTCGTTTTGGAACTTGGTCATAAAATCATCGTGCTGGGGTGTCCGGGAAGCGGGAAAAGCACGCTTTCCGTAAAACTCCATGAGATCACGGGGCTGCCGCTGATCCATCTGGATAACATCTGGTGGAGACCGGACCGGTCACATGTTTCCGGGGAAGAATTCGACGGGAAACTGGAGGAGGTCTTGAGCGGCGGCGGATGGATCATCGACGGCGATTACAGCCGGACGTACGAAGCAAGATTCGAGGCCTGCGACAC
>CAMKDB010000186.1 GCA_946411155.1 uncultured Faecalibacterium sp. | reverse complement strand
ATCCTGACACTTTCCACGTGCGCGGGCAACGGGGAAGAACTTGGGCGCTATGTGGTCCAGGCGGTACTGGAAGAAACCATTCCGCTGTCCTGAATCCCTTTATGGCACGTTGACAGTATGTCTGATAAAAGGCTAAAATAATCTAGGAACTGAATTCCGGCAGATCCCGAGCGGGATCTGCTTTTCTTTTATGAGGTGTATGATGGATTATGATGTGATCGTGATCGGTGGAGGTCCCGGCGGGATTTATGCCGCATATGAACTGAGCAAACTGAAGCCGGAATACCGGGTCGCAGTTTTTGAACTCGGACATCCGCTGGAAAAGCGGAAATGTCCCATAGACGGAAAGAAGGTCAAGTCCTGTATCAAGTGCCCGGTCTGTGCAATTATGAGCGGATTTGGTGGCGCAGGAGCCTTTTCAGACGGAAAGTACAATATCACCAACGCGTTTGGCGGCACACTGTACGAGAAAATCGGGAAACAGCAGGCCACAGAACTGATGTGGTACGTGGACGGTATCAATATGTCCCACGGCGGCGAAGGTACGAAACTGTACCGCGCCGTGAATCAGGATATCAAGAAGAAATGCCTGCAGAACGGACTCCATCTTTTGGATGCGGAAGTGCGGCATCTCGGAACCGACGTGAACTACGTTGTGCTTCAGCACTTGTACGATGAACTGAAGGACAGGGTCGATTTCCACTTTGATACGCCGGTATCCGGTATCGGCATCACGGAAGACGGATATCTCGTTCGGACAAAGGACATGGAATTCACCTGCAGGTACTGCGTCGTTTCTGTCGGGAGAAGCGGCAGCAAATGGATGGAGCAGGTATGCCGGGATCTGGAAATCCCTACGGAATCCAACCGCGTGGACCTGGGCGTCCGGGTCGAACTTCCCGCGGTGGTCTTCTCTCATCTGACGGACGAACTGTATGAGAGCAAGATCGTATACAGGACGGAAAAGTTTGAGGACAATGTCCGGACCTTCTGCATGAACCCGCACGGTATCGTTGTCAATGAGAACACCAACGGCATCGTGACGGTCAACGGACACAGTTTCGAAGATCCTTCCAAACATACGGACAACACCAACTTCGCCTTGCTGGTCAGCAAGCATTTCTCCGAACCTTTCAAGGACAGCAACGGATACGGTGAATCCATTGCTCGTCTATCCAATATGCTGGGCGGCGGCGTCATCGTTCAGCGTTTCGGGGATCTGGTGCGCGGCAGACGCAGCACCGTCAGCCGGATCGGAGAGAGCACGGTGGTCCCCACACTTGCCGCGACACCGGGAGACCTGAGCCTGGTGCTGCCCAAGCGCATCCTGGACGGGATCATCGAGATGATCTACGCATTGGACAAGATCGCACCGGGTACGGCCAATGACGATACGCTCCTTTATGGCGTGGAAGTCAAATTCTACAACATGGAGGTCTCCGTGGACGGAAATCTGGAGACGAAGTATCCCGGTCTCTATGTTATCGGAGACGGCAGCGGTGTTACTCACAGCCTTTCCCACGCATCTGCCAGCGGCGTCTATGTGGCGCGGCATATCGCAGAACGCGCATAAACCTGAAAAAGAATACGAGAAGCGAACCCGTGGGTCCGCTTCCCGTTTTTATGTTCGGAAAAGCTGTTCAGTGTGATCTCAACTGGAAAGTGGGCATCACTTCGATCCCCAGATCCGCGGCAAACTTCTCCGCCACGGCGACCACATCTTTTCTGAGATATCTGGGATCATGGGCGTCCATGTTGATCAGATAGCGCAGACGGTATTCCTTGGAAAGGAGGAAGGCCTCCTTGCTGGGGTAAGCGCGTCCGTCGTACGCGCCGTTCCCGTTGATCTCCACCGGAAGATCGTGCTTTTCGCACTCTTCAAAAATCTGCCGGAGCACGGACTCACATTCTTTGTCCCAGCCCGGCAGGTAACCCTGCAGGGCAAGATCCGGGTGACACAGAAACTGGAATATGCCCGTGTTGATGCCGTCGCAAACGGCGTCAGCATAAATGTGCATCTCCCGTGCGGTCTTCCCGCGTGCAAAAGCGTCATAGATGCGGTCCGGTCCGCAGCGGTGCTGGCCGAGAATCAGCAGTTCATAGCCGTAGCGGTCGCGGAGCATATAATACTCATCCATGCATTCAGGATAATATTCGCATTCAAAGCCCTTGATCACATGGATCCGGTCAGCATACCGTGCGACCGCATCGTTGAGCAGGGCGTCATATGTATCCAGTTCTCCCCACTGGATGCGTCTGGGATCCAGATCGTCCCGGTGAGGAACGTGATCGGTCATGCCCAGTTCGATAAAGCCTTCTTCAACTGCGACCTCAATGTAGTCTTCGATCTCGCCCACGGCATGGCGGCACCAACGGTTATGTGTGTGATAATTGGCGATCATATAAACCTCTTTCTGTTTGGAACTGTTTCAATTATACCACAGTCCTTCTGCAACATGCAGACCGTGGAGGAGAGAAGAGTGCTGTCTTCCGGCAGAAAAATCCATCGGAACATATAGGACGGGAACAGGGAAAATGGTATGATATTAATTGAAAAAAGGGCCATTTGTTAGAACGATTAGGAGGGAAAGACAATGCGCAAAACAAAGATCGTCTGCACGATCGGTCCTGCATGCAATACGGA
>CAMKDB010000185.1 GCA_946411155.1 uncultured Faecalibacterium sp. | reverse complement strand
TGGATGCTGGGCGGAAAGGATCCTCTGGATGGGATCAGCATTTATGACGGCGGGGATTTCTGGCACTTCGTTTCTTTCGGACAGACGGAACTGTACCGCAAGGAGTCCGAGGATCCGGAGGTCAGCGGGTATGGCTATGAACTGACTTTCAAACTGAGGAAACAGGATCCGGATACGGATGAACCGGAGATCCGGAACGTCTGCGGGATCCTTCAGAGCATCGCCAGACTCACCTTCACGAAAGGAGAGATCTTCCGCCCGTTTGAGTTCATCTATACCGGTCAGACGACGGGGATCGACGCTTACCGGAAATCCGGACTGACCGGCTTCATCACCGTCCCGGACCCCACCGTCAGCGCGATCCGGACTCCGCATGGGGAAGTCTCGTTTCTGGAACTGATCGGGATGACGGACGCGGAACTGAGAACGCTGTCGAATCTCGCTTCGGTGGAAGCGATCTATAAGAAACTCGGAAGTGATGTGACGGATTACAGCCGGGCTTCCCTGGCCTGAACTGAAATAGAAAATGCTGCTGTCAGGGCAGCATTTTTTGTTCAATATCGTCTTTATCTGTGTACAACTGTATTCTTTTTTGTGTAGTTTGCTATTAAAATAGTATAAGAAGCAGACTGTTATCCGAATCGGCGATCTTCCGCAGAAAGGGGAAGGACATGACTTATTTGCTATTTAATCCTTTGGCCAACAACAATAAAGGGGAGCAGGACGCCAGACAGTGGGCGGAGACCAACGGTGTCTCATGCGAGTTTACGAGCCTGCTGGACACCCAGGACATGAAAGGGTTTTTCAACGGCCTGAATGAGGAGGATGAGGTCATCCTCACGGGAGGGGACGGCACCCTGAACCGTTTCGCGAACGACGTGTACGGATATGAATTCAAAAATCCGGTCTATTACGTGAAATGCGGAAGCGGCAACGATTTCTACCGCGACAATGAAAAATATGTGGAAAACGGAAGGATCGACCTGAGACCCTTCCTGAAGAATCTTCCGCTCATCACAGTCAACGGCATCCAGCGCAGATTCCTCAACGGGATCGGGTACGGCCTTGACGGCGAGACCTGCCGTGTCGGGGATATCCAGAGACAGACGTCGGATAAGCCGGTCAACTATTCCAGCATCGCGATTAAGCTGCTCCTGGGCGGCTATAAACTCAACAAAGCGACCGTGACCGTGGACGGGGAGACGAAAAAATACGAGAACGTCTGGCTCGCCTCCACGATGAAGGGCAGATTCTACGGCGGCGGACTTATGGTCGCGCCGGCACAGGACCGTTTTGACGAAGAAGCACTGGTGTCCGTCGTTACGATCTACAAAAAGAGCAGACTGCTGACCCTGATGCGCTTCCCTTCCCTGAACAAGGGCGAGCATGTGAAGAAGGCGGATTGGGTCACCGTACGAAGAGGCAGGAACGTGACCATCTCCTTTGAGGAACCCTGCGCGCTGCAGATCGACGGAGATGTGGTGGAGAACGTCCTGACCTATACGGTCGAAGCGGGTATCTGACAGGAGCCGAAGATGGACAGATATGATGTGATCGTGATCGGTGCGGGCAACGGCGGACTGGCCGCCGCCTGCAGGATCCTGAGTGAGGGCAGGACCTGTCTGGTGTGCGAAAAGCACAACATACCGGGCGGTTTTGCCACGAGTTTCGTGCGGGGACGGTTCGAGTTCGAGGCATCCCTGCATGAGTTCAACGGCATCGGCACGCCGGAAGATCCCGGCAGCAGCAGGGAACTGTTCCGGCAGCTCGGCGTCGAGGACAAGGTCGAATGGATCCAGCTGAAGGACGCCTATCACCTGATCTCGCAGAAGGAAGGCTATGACTTCGTGATGCCTTTCGGGACGGAAGCTTTCGCAAAGGCAAACAATCAGCTCCATCCTGAGGGGGAGCGCTATGTCCGCGAATTCTTCGCGATCTGCAAGCAGATCCGGGAAGCAATGGGATATCTCACCGCGTCCAAGGGACGTCCGGATCCCAAAGTCATGATGGAGAAGTACCCGGATTATCTGGCGTGCAGCTCCTATTCCGTGAACGAGGCTTTCGAGGCGCTAGGCTATCCGAAGGCGATCGTGGACAACCTCAACACCTATTGGTGTTATCTCGGTGCGGATGGAAACAACCAGTCCTTCCTGCACTACGCCAATATGATCTACAGTTATTTCGACAAGGGCGCCGTTATCCCCAGATCCCGTTCGCATGAGATGTCTCTCTCCTTCGAGCAGCGCATCCATGAACTGGGCGGAGACATCTGGTTCAACAGCGAGGTCGTAAAGATCCTGACCGATGCGGACGGGCATGTCTGCGGGATCCGTCTGAAAGACGGACGGGAGATCGCGTCGAGACATGTGATCGCGAACTGCTCCCCGCATGTTGTCTACGGCAGGCTGATGGATCCCGCCGCAGTGCCGGAAAAAGCGCTGAAACTGACGAATTACAGGAAATTCGCGGGCAGAGGTTTCACGGTGTTCCTTGGACTGAACCGTTCCCCCGGGGAACTCGGGATCAGGGACCATAACTACTTCATTTATGACACATCGGACAGCGTGGAACAGTATGAATCCATGAAAACGATAGGACAGACCGCAGCTCAGGCGACGGTCTGTCTGAACAACGCATATCCGGAATGCTCTCCTCCCGGAACGGCGATCGT
>CAMKDB010000184.1 GCA_946411155.1 uncultured Faecalibacterium sp. | reverse complement strand
GGGTTATATTGCTACCTGAAACGCTGACTAAATCAGTGTTTCCCTAAATCTTCAACCCTGTGATCTTAAGATCAATTAAGTGCACTCTTTGTTCTTCCTCATTATTGGAGCAGAAGCCATCTGGTAGTTCCGTACCATATAATTGAGAGCCTCTTAGATCAGCATTTGTAAGATTGGCGTTTTCGAGACTAGAATAATGGATATCGGCATTACGAAGGTCCGCATTCGCTAGGTCTACGTTTTCAAGAGGACTTCCTTCAAATTTAGATCCACTTAGTTGAGCATTTCGAAGACAAGATTTATAGAATCCAATGTTGCGAAGATCTTTTTCACGAAGAATAATACCGGAAAAATCCGCATTACTCGCGACTGTGATGGGATTGTCTTTCTCATCCATGACAGGAGTATTCAGAAAGATTGACTGAAAATAATCCCTGAGTACTTGAGATGTGTTTGCTATATTTACATTTTCCCACCATTTGATCAATTCGCCGTTGTTTAAAAAGGAATGATATGCATAGCGATAGACATTTGTGACGGAGCCAAGAATATAGACTTGTTTTTGAATGTCGGATGAGTTTGCTGTAATCATTCTTTCGAACAGAATGGGTAAGAGCCTTTCTTTATTCTCAATGGCAGCGAATTCATCCAACTTGTCTGCTTGGAACAATTCTCGGTACATGATGAAAGTGTTCACAATGGAGTTGATCAGGTCATACTGGAATAGTTCCGAGAAAAGATCAATAAGGGTCTCTATAGCTTTCTCGCGTGTGATTTTATTCATTCGGAGAAGGTTATAGATATGATTTGTCTCCCTCAGAATTTTCTCACACAGGAAGAAATCACGGATATTGTTATGGTAGAACTCAATTGCACCATCATTGGATCTTTCTTTCCAGAAGGAATTCAAGGCATAACATTTCTGCAGAATGACCTTTATTTGCTCTGATAGGTGCAGATGGTTATCCTTGTCTATTCGCTCAATGATGTTGTCCACTTCTCCCCGTGTTAGATAAAACTTGTTATTCTGGTTACGATACATCTCGTAGGCAATCTCTTCAGTGATTCTGTAGAGCACATCAGAATACTGGACAATATCATGGGAGTAATCATGTCCGGCATTTGGAAACATCATGTTGTATTCCGTTTCGGTTATGTGAACAGAGAAGATCTGCCAGTAGAGGCTCCAGCAGTTCGACAAGTATTCTTTGCTGATTCCGCTGGCGGCTATCATATACAAAGTCATGGGAGTATCACAGACTGCAGATGTGGTCCATTCATCAATCTGCTCAATATAGGAATGCACATAAGGATCAAGTTCTTGGTTGCAGTAACGTATGGATATATATCTGCTTAACCATCTGGAACGCTGATTCTTGTCAAAATGTTTCAGAAAGATCCTACAGCAGCCCGTACCAGTCAGTTCTTTTATATATTCCGGTCGAGTGGTAATGATTATCTTGGCATCCTGAGGCATGCGTTTCATGCAGTCTTCTATCAGTTGCTTCAGGTTTGTTACGTTTTCGATCATACATAATTCATCAAAGCCATCCAGAACGATTACTGCGTGAGGGAAGGTTTCTACGAATTTGTCCATGCTTTCCAGATTCATATACGCTAGCAGAGCAGGGATGAGGCTTTTGCCATTGATGAGAGTTCTGTCCAATTCACGGAGCCTGATAATAACTAGATACTTTTCACGAAACACGCGTTCTGAAATTTTGTCCTGATTCTCATAATGATAGCCCATCCAACTCACGAGACTGCTTTTTCCACTCCCGGCATTTCCTTCAATCAGAAGCAGTTTGTTTTCATTTGTAATAAAGTCACTCAAATACTGACGTATGTTTATATGCTTACAGTGTGATCCCTCTTTGGAATAGTTCTGAAGTATAAACAGATTTTTCAGGCACACTTTATGATTATCCGGAAACTTTTGCTTGTGGAGAAACAAAGGTTCAAGGAATGCATTCTTATATAGTTCATTATCAGTATGTATCCGATTCTTTTTTTTAAAGTAATGATTCGCAACGCACGGATACTGTCGGAGCATTGCGAAGATATCTTGATTTGTTATCAGAGTTAGTCCTATATCAGCTTCAGTAAGAATAGCAGCAAATTCCTTATATGATTTGGTCTTATTCGAGATTGTCTTGTTACAGAATAAATAAACATGGTCCACTTTCTTCGCATAGTTTTCAACGACTTTTTTCATGGAATCCTTTATATCCGCATACTGAATCCTTGATGTGAAATACTTAGATTGAAAACCGATATAAATAGTTTTACCATTTTTGCAATAACGAACAGGATCTGTTTCCAGACCTGGATTATTGGGATTCATATGAGGGATGATACCTTCCTGAACAAACGCAGTATAAAATAGATCAAGACACATCTGTTCAAAGGCTTTTGTTGTATGGCTATTATATATCTCGAAAAGAGGCCAACTAAGATCAAATGCTTCCATAGATTTGGTTGTCATTCTTATTTTCCACCTTTCTGCGAAAGGCACCGATGCGGTTATGAAACCTGGGAGCCGTTTCGCGTCAGATAGTAAGTTTGCTATACTTCTCGTGTAGGCCTCAGCACACTACAGAACCCGAGGAGAGGAGTGGCGGGGCTGTATAGCGGCAAACCCCGCATTCTTATATGGTGTCGGCTGTCCTAAAGGCATCAATGATTGGCGCAAAACCGTAGCCC
>CAMKDB010000183.1 GCA_946411155.1 uncultured Faecalibacterium sp. | reverse complement strand
ACGAATGATTATCTGCACATTATTCGTCATTTTATATGCAGATCTATTATATCGCCGCTTGTTTTTCTGCATATTTTTTGATATTATATGTGCAGATAAGGAGGTTGCCTATGAGAAAATTCGATTATTCTTTTCTTAACAACGGTATGCTTTCATCATCTTTGATCAATATAACCGGAAGCATCTATTCTCTCCGAACAGCAGAAGATTTTCGCAAAAGCGATTATGCTAAAGTGTTCACTGAACTTGAGTCAATAGCTAAAGTTCAGTCGGTAAAAAGTTCAAATGCAATTGAAGGCATTGTTACAAGCGATCAAAGAATTGCTTCCATAGTGAATCAGAGCAGCGCTCCTCTTAATCATGATGAGGCTGAGATAGCCGGGTACAGGGATGCTCTTAATATGATACATACGGGATATGAGCATCTTTCATTTAACGAGAAGACCATACTCCTGCTTCATGAAACAATGATGACACCCTCTTCAGATGATCTTGCCGGGAAATACAAACAAAACGATAATATTATCGTTGAAGTGGATAACTACGGGAATAGAAAAGTCAGGTTTCGCCCTGTTCCGGCCAATGAAACAAAAGAGGCAATGGAACAGTTGGAACTTGCATACCTTGATGCATGTTCCGATTCTAACATCAACCAATTGTTGTTGATTCCCTGTGTTATCCTGGATTTTCTCTGTATACACCCATTCCGCGATGGAAACGGCAGAATGTCGCGATTGCTGTCCCTGCTGCTTTTGTATAAAAACGGATTTGATGCCGGCAAATATATCTCATTTGAAGAACAGATCAATAAGTATAAGGATCTATACTATGATGCTTTGCAACGATCTTCAGCAGGATGGGATTCCAACCAAAACGACTATTCTCCATTTATGCAGAATTTTTTGTCCACGCTGTACATGTGTTATAAGGAGTTGGACAAGCGTTTCGCAGCAGTGAACGGACGTAGAGTAACAAAGACTGCGCGTATCGAAGCAACTGTGCTCGGAAGTCTGACACCGTTATCCAAGGCTGATATTTGTGCTGTTCACCCGGATATCAGTCCCACGACCATTGAAGCTGTGCTTGGTAACATGGTGAAGGATGGCCGGATAAAACGAATAGGTGTGTCCAGAGGTTCAAGATATATAAGGAATCAGGATCTATAAAACCCTTGCGGATACCGCACTTTTCATAGTATTAGTGTCAAATCCGTTATCTCCTTCTGGACCACGAATATTCGCCGTTGGCTCTGTAGTCAGCGGCGTTTTTTCTTTATGCTTCAAAATAGTATGCACGAGATGGTATACAGTTGCTGCTCTCCTTCTATCCCGCAAAGAACCTAACCGTAATGTCTTTCAGGAATGACAGTGAACTCGATTCATCTCTTTGGGTTGTAAAAGGAGATCTAGCGCATACACTTTCTTCAAGGAGGCAGGGCTCCTCCCACGACTGAAGTCACGGGTGTCCGCGCTGAACATTCATGAAACCTGTACATTCGATGCCTTGTTGCCATTTTCTTGACCGCCTAGGTTCTGAAGAGTATAAAGGCAGGTGGCTTCTTCCTGGACCGTTGATAAATAATCCGTTATATCCATCCGGCGACCTCGACAATAATCGCATCACTGAAAAAACCGCCTAAGCAAAGGGAATTCCCAAGTTTAAGCGGTTTATGCATTCCATCGGTATCAATCACAGATATTTCTTTACCGTATCAAACGCCAGTTTTGTAGACTCCTCTGGCCTGTCCATCCATGCACCGAGTTCCAGTGTCACATCGCCGGTATACCCATTCCTGTCCAGAGCGTCGAACTGCTCCCTGACGTCGATATTCCCTGCGCCGAGGGGAAGGTGTCCTGTCGGTGTCCCGTCCGTGAGGTGGATATGGATGATCCTGTCTCCGAATCCCTGGAAGAAATCATCCAGTGTTTTCCCGTCTACGCGCATGGGGACTGTGTCTACGCAAAGGCAGAAATTCGGGTGATCGATCTCGTCAAACATCCGCCGTGTGGTTTCGTAATTGTAAACGAGATTACTTTCCAGAAACTGCAGAATCTCGAAAGCCAGTTTGACGCCTCTCTTTTCAGCATGTTTCGTCATGACCCACAGGCTCTCCACAGAGCGTTTCCAGGCATCCTCCACCGGCTCATCCAAATCGCCCCATCCTGCGCCGCACAGCATCTTCTCCACTCCGAGTTCTGCCGTCATGTCGATGTATTTCAAAAAATAGTCCAGACTCTGACGGCGCAGTTCCGCATTCGGGGTTGCGATATTGTACGGATAGATACACTGTTCCGGCGTCATACAGGTCACAGTCATTCCTCTCCGATCCAGTTCACTTTTTAACGCTTTCATGTCCGCAAGATCTGATACGTAGCAGTTTGGATGGGAACCTCCAGCCCAGAGTTCAAACCTGTCGATACCCAGTCTCTGCATGGAATCAAGCGCGTACTGAAAAGAAAACCGCTGGTAGACCATATTCATTGCCGCAAACTGTTCAAGTTTCATAATTCTTCCTCCTGGAAAGGCAATTCGCTCTAAGAATACGATATATATCATTCTAATTTTTATCCTACTGCTTTTTGGATGGATTCACAAGCATTTTCCAATCATCTCATATTATTCCAGCAGGTTAAAAAAGCGCTCAGGCACAGGTTCCCTATGCTTAAGCGGTTTGTTCTTATTTCTGTTTTTATCTGATAAATGCGGTTCCGATCTGCGTCGTCTTTCCGTCGACCACGTTCCGGACCCAGTCCA
>CAMKDB010000182.1 GCA_946411155.1 uncultured Faecalibacterium sp. | reverse complement strand
TGTTCTTAAGAGTCTGCTGGAAGAGTATCATGCTGACATCCGTATCCTGATCAACAACGCCGGTGTCGAGACTGTTTCTCCTTTTGAAGACGCTCCCGAAGCTAAACTTGTGAATACCGTACGGGTAAATTCCGAGGCGGTCATGCGGATCGACAAGACCTGCATCCCTTTCATGAGCAAAGGAAGTTTCATCATCCACACCGCTTCAATCTATGCCTTCTCCCCCGTTCCCGGTGACGCGGTATATGCCGCATCCAAGGCGTTTGTCCGTTCCCTTTCCTTTTCTCTCCACGAGGAACTGAAGCATAAAGGGATCAACGCGATGGTCCTCAATCCGGGAGGCATGAAGACTGCGCTGGACAGAAGTGACCTGCGCAAAAAAGGTTTCTCCATGCCGTATCTGGACATGAGAAAGGTTGCCGAAGGCGCGCTGGCACAGGCAGAGAAAGGAAAAGCCTCCTATACTCCGCACGTCTATTACCGCTGCTATTCCCTGTTCTGCAAACTGCTCCCCGCTTCCCTTACAGCCCGGATCCTTGGGAACAAATACCGGTAATTCCGCAGCAGCAAGAAGAAAACTAAAAAGTGTTTCCGTGTCACATCCGTGCGCGGAAACACTTTTTTTGTGATTCTGCCGTCTTCATTCGTGCTCCAGGACGCCCCCGCGCAGATAAAGACGCACGTCCGCACGCTCCGGAAGGAACATGTCGTGCGTAACAACGATCACCAGTTTTCCATGATCATGTGCCAGAGAACAGAGTATGTCTGCGACCGCACGCGAGGTCCCTTTATCGAGGTTCGCAGTAGGCTCATCCGCAAGAATCACCGGATTGTTCAGCGCCATCGCCCTCGCGAACGCGACGCGTTTTTGTTCCCCGCCGGAACACTCCGAGGGGAAGTGCGTCAGGAGTTCCTCATCCAGTTTGACATCGGACAGATATTCCGCCGCCTTCTTTTTCGCAGCGGCGGGATCCTCTCCCTTCAGGAGCATCGGATACATGACGTTTTCCAGCACCGTCCGCCCTTCAAACAGATGGTTTCCCTGCGCGACCGTTGCCGCAATGTTCCGCCGGTATTCCGTCAGATCCCTGACCGGTTCACCGTCCATGAATAGTCCGCCTTTCGTCGGCAAAGCAAGGCCGGAAAGCAGGGCAAGGAGCGTGCTCTTTCCGACACCGGATTCGCCCTCGATCGTCGTCAGCTTTCCGGATTCGAAAGTCTCAGACACATTCTGGAAGATCATCCGCTTCCCACGGGGGTATTTGAAGGATACGCCTTTCAGTTCCAGTTTACTCATATTCTTTCTCCCTTAACAAAGCCTGCGGATCGATGGCGCAGAGAATACCCGTTACAAGCGCAGTAAACCCCACAGTGCCCAGAAAATGCCAGAAAAGCATGTCCAGAGAAATATGTTGTCCGAGTGAAGTGAGCAGCAGAATGACGACGCAAATGTAGCCGGGCATGCACAGCAGAAGTGTCGGCAGCCATATTCCGAAAAACACGGCAGTACGGCTGTCTCCAAGAAACCGCCGCACACCGATCTCGTTCCGGAAACCGAGAACGGCAAGGAACTCGATCACGTATGCCACGACGGGCAGCACCATGCGGAACAGTCTTCCGAAAAACTCTGCCGAAGCGATCGACTTTTCCAGCGGCTTCAGCATGCCGTCGATCTCCGAGGCGTTATAGTTGACCGTAACATCCCGGTTCCTGTCGTAGGGATTCGGCGTGTTGAGCAGTGCCTGCAGTTTCTGTTCGATCTCAGCCATCATCGGATTGTATTCCTTTTTCAGGCTGAAATGAAGATCCGTCATATCGAAGTCCGAAGAATAGGCAACATAAATCCAGTCATAGAGTTTATCAAACAATTCTTCCGGCAGATAAGCTACGGAAGCATCCGTGATCGCCGCAACAGGAAGTCCATAGGCACGCTTCCCAACACCAAAACTCATCATCGAATATACCGTGAGCATATCCCCGACCCCGACCCCGTACTGCTCAGCCTTCGCCTCTGGAAGCCAGATCCCCTCATCCAGTTTTCCTTCAATCACATGGATCCCAGTCGTCTCCGGATCATATGTCCAGCCGATCATCATCGTCTGTCCCAGCCGGTTGTTCGGATCCATCAGTACGGAAAGGTAGATATCGCTGCATCCGAAATTCTCAAAATACTCCCAGTGCTCGATGCGCCGCAGTTTTGTAAGCGAGATCGAAAAACCGGGAACAAGGCTCCTTCTTCCGGCATTGAGAAGGAAATGGACATCCATTTCCTTATAGATCCGCTCAATCTCTGCCCGGTCATCTGCCGCGGTCTTGTCCATCAGTCCGACAGAAAGGAAAAGAAGCAAAAGGGCTGCTGTAAGCGTGATCCAGATCCTGCGCCGCCGGAGGATCGGGAGCAGATTGTATCTGTTCATCTCAGCCTCCGATCTTCCTTCGGTCCATCAGGAGGACCGAACAGAATGCAATAAGAGCGCAGAGCAGTAATTCCGTTCCTGCGAAAACCGCCATGGTCGCCCACAGCCGTGAAGACAGATTCTCAGGTGCGAACGATGAAACAAACCCCGTCCTTCCCATCAGTGAAACTGCGAGGACGGAAAACACAAGAGAGAAGGCAGCAATGATCCCGAATGCCCGGACATACAGCCCCAAAGCCTCCAGTTTCCAGGCACCGAGCCGCCGCTCCGTGAGATAATCGCTCCGCCAGAAAAGAACGAGCGATCCTGCCGCAATCGCAAGTCCGACCGCGAGCGCGATCCCG
>CAMKDB010000181.1 GCA_946411155.1 uncultured Faecalibacterium sp. | reverse complement strand
CACCGGAACAGCGCGAGATCGAGCGGCTGCTTGCTCTGTATGACAAGTTACCGCCGAAAAAGCTTGCGCTTGCGAACGGATTGATTCAGCAGGCGGCGCGTTTGCGTGTCCGCCTCGATTATCTTTGGGCAGACATTCAGGAGAACGGCGAGTTCGAGTTCTTTTCACAGTCGGATAAGACTGCGCCGTATGAGCGGGAGCGCCCCGCGAGCAAAACGTTCACGGCCACGGATAAAAACTATCAGGCAATCATCCGGCAGCTGGATGCGATGCTGCCTCCGGAAGAGGCGGAGATCTCCGACGAGCTCGACGCCTTCAACGCTGAATGAATTACATCCTGCAGTATTACCAGCGGATCCAGGACGGATCCGTGGTAGTCGGCGAATGGGTCCGGCTCGTTTATGAATACATCGTCCACGGTCTGGAGGAGAAGCGGTTCTGCTTCGACCAGAAGAAAGCGACCCGTGCCATCGAGTTCATCGAGACCTTCTGTCATCACGCGGAGGGCACGCTTGCGCCTCAGCGGATGGCGCTGGAATTATGGCAGAAGGCTTTCGTGTCGGTGGTCTTCGGTGTGGTGGACGAGGCAGGCATGCGTCAGTTTCGCGAGATCTTCCTGGTCGTCGGAAGGAAGAACGGGAAAACGCTGCTCCTGTCTGCTATCGCACAGTATTGCGCCTTTGCGGACGGAGAATACGGCGGCAGGATCTACTTCACCGCGCCGAAGATGGAACAGGCGAGCATAGCCTATGATTCCTTTGTCGAGACGGTGAAGAAGGAACCAGTCCTTCTGAAGCGCTCCAAAAAACGCAGGACGGACGTTTACATCGAGCAGACGAACACCAGCATCAAGCCTCTTGCCTTCTCTGCGAAGAAAAGCGACGGCCTGAACGTTTCTCTGGGTGTCTGTGATGAGATCGCTTCGTGGCCTTCCGCCGGAGGGCTGCGCTTTTATGAGGTCCTGAAGTCGAGCCAGGGCGCGAGAAAACAGCCTCTGCTCATCTCGATTTCCTCGGCAGGCTACGAAAACGAAGGACCCTATGACGAACTGTTTAAACGCGCGACGAGGCTTTTAAAGGGAGACAGCCGGGAAACGCGGTTCCTGCCGGTGATGTACACCATCGACGATATCAGCAAGTGGGACGATATCAACGAGTGGCAGAAGAGCAATCCGAACCTCGGCGTGAGCGTTACGGCAGATTATCTGCTGGAAGAGCTGCACGTCGCGGAGGGATCTCTTCCGAAGAAGGCGGAGTTCATCACGAAATACTGCAACATCAAGCAGAACTCCAGCCAGGCATGGCTGAATGCAGTGGATGTCGAGAAGGCTTATTCCGGAACGCCTATCATCCCGGAGCAGTATAGAGACCACTATGCAATTTGTGGCATAGACTTGTCCCGTACAACGGACCTTAGCGCGGTCATGTTCCTTGTGGAGAAGGACGGCATCATTAACATCTTCGGGGAATTCTATCTTCCTGCGGAGAAGCTGTCCGAGGCATCTGCGCGTGACAATCTGCCGTATGAGATCTACGTGCAGAAAGGCTTCCTGAAACTGTCCGGAGACAACGTCATCGACTATCACGATTGCGAAGAATTCGTCCAGCGGATGATTCAGGCGCATGTGTATCCGCTCCGGGCGATGTACGACCGATACTCGGCACAGTACCTTGTGAAGGCGCTGGAAGCGGGAGGAGTCGTCACGGATGACTGTTTCCAGGGATACAACATGACGCCCGCGATTTCCGAGTTCGAGGGCATGATTAAGGACGGCCGCGTGAACATCGGCAACAATGACCTTCTGAAGGTGCACCTGCTGAACGCGGCGCTTCAGATGGAGCGCCAGACGGAGCGCAAAAAACTCGTCAAATATTCCGTCAATGCACACGTTGACGGTGTGGCGGCAATCTTGGACGCCATTATGGGGAGGATGGTCTATTGGAACGAGATCGGTCGGCAATTGACCAACAAGAGGTGAAAGAATGGGACTTTTAGAGAAGATCTTCCCGAAGAAGGAACGGGAACGGCAGATGTATGAGGAGACCTATTTCAAAGGGCTGACTCTATACGAGCCGCGTTTCACGACATGGGGAGGCGCAGTCTATGAATCGGAACTGGTGAGGTCTTCGATTGACGCCATCGCGCGCCGGTTTGCGAAGATGAATGTGAAGATGGAAGGATCCGCAAAGCCGACGATGCAAACGGCGCTCCGCCATCATCCAAACAACTGGCAGACATGGTCGCAGTTCCTGTACAGAGTGGCGACCATCCTGTACGTTCAGAACAACTGCGTCATCATTCCAGTGCTGAACAGATACGGCGATGTTACCGGAATCACGGCTGTGCTGCCTAAACAGTGCACCGTGAAAGAGTACAAAGGCGAACCGTATCTCCGCTTCGAGTTCGAAGTTGGGCAGCACGCTGCTATCGAGCTGAAGAAGTGCGGGATCCTGACGCGCTTCCAGTACAGATCCGACTGGTTCGGTGAGAACAACGTCTGCGCATTGCGTCCTACGATGGAACTGATGAACATTCAGAATCAGGCAATCGAGACCGGAGTGAAGAACAGCGCGTCCTACCGCTTCCTTGCTCAGCTCAGCAATTTCGCCACGGATGAGGATCTCGCCAAGGAACGCGAAAGATTCACGGAGTACAACCTCCGTCAGGGATCCGGCGGCGTTCTGCTGTTCCCTTCGACATATAAGGACATTAGGCAGATTACGACCACGCCGTTCACGGTCTCCGCAGAAGAGCAGAAACTGATTTCAACGAACGTTTACAACTATTTCGGTGTAAACGA
>CAMKDB010000180.1 GCA_946411155.1 uncultured Faecalibacterium sp. | reverse complement strand
ACTTAGGATCTGGTTCCGAGAGGAGTGAAAGTTCGAGTCTTTTATGCCGCACTCTTAAATCAAATCAGATATGCGTATTCGTAAATTCTTATTTGTTATTATGTTCGCCGCGATAGGTTTCGCGGTTGTTTCGTGTGATATGACCACTGTCATATCTCCCCGTATCGATGTGTCGAGACAATTGGTTCGTACCAATCTTTCAGGTGTGTGTGACACAATAATGCTGGACGATTCGCTTAATATAGGCGATACGGTCCGGATGGGATTGCTGCTCAACGGGTATTATGACCCTCTGGTCTCTTTTGTTGCGAGTGCAGATGAGTCGAAAGTGCATCTGTCGCTTAACTGGCCGGATACGTTAGGTGGTATAACGCCGGAATCCGATCCTGCTCATGCCAAACTGATCTTTATTCCGGACAGCGTTTCCGCATGTTTGACAACGTTGAGTTATGTACCGGTAGAGGCCGGTTCCCATCAAATCAATCTCACTCTTACCTCGTCAGCCAAGGCTCCCTATTCGCAAGGAGCTTTGCAATTCAATATTGCGGTAAGAAAACCTTAATCGGCAATCCGTTTGGCTTCGTTCCAAAGTTCATCCATTTCGGCAAGGCTCAAATCTTTGATGTCCTTGCCTTTTTCTTTTGCCTGCTGCTCGATATAATTGAACCGTTTGATGAACTTGAGGTTGGTCTGCTCCAGCGCATTGTCCGGACGGATCTTATAAAGACGCGCAGCATTGATCATTGCGAATAGCAAATCACCAAATTCATTTACCATTTTGTCATTTACTATTTTGTCATTTATTTGGTCATTTGATAATTCGGTCATTTCGGCTTCGAACTCGGCTATTTCCTCTTTCACTTTGCCCCAGACGTCTTCTCGTTTTTCCCAGTCGAAACCTACGTTAGCCGCTTTGTCCTGGATGCGATATGCTTTGACGAGTGAGGGCAGACTGTCCGGAATACCTCCTAATACCGTCTTGTTGCCGCCCTTCTCTTTCAGTTTCACTTGTTCCCACAGATGGCTGACTTCTTCGGCGTTCTGTGCGGCTGCTTCTCCGTAGACATGCGGGTGGCGGAAGATGAGTTTGTCGCAGAGGCGGTTGCAAACATCGGCGATGTCGAATTCTCCTTTTTCCGATCCCATCTTGGCATAGAAAACCACATGCAGGAGCACGTCTCCCAGTTCCTTGCTGATTTCCGTCATGTCATGCCGGCTGATGGCTGTAGCCAATTCGAACGTCTCCTCGATAGTGTTCTGGCGCAGGCTGTCAAAAGTCTGTTTCCGGTCCCAAGGACATTTCTCCCGCAGGTCATCCATAATGTCCAGTAGCCTGCCGAACGCTTTCAGTTGTTCTTCTCTCGTATGCATAGACAAAATTAAAAATAACGAATTAAAAGTTATGGAGGGTGAGGTTTCCTTTGTTGTCTAACTTGGCATACGTCCATTGCTTGAAGCAGTCTCCCAGTATGACAACCCGGCTTCCGGAAGCGATCTGCAGGTCCAGCTCGATATGCCGGTGTCCGAAGATATAGTAGTCCCGGTGATTTTGCTGTTTCTCCTGGTCTTTGGCAAAAAGTACCAACTCTTCTTTGTCTTCGCCCTTGTACGGACAAGGGTTAGCGAGTTCTTTCAGCCTGCTTTTCTTAGCCCAATTGTATCCGAAATGGTTACCCCAGGATGGGGGAAGGCAACGGAAACAGAACTGGAGGAACGGAGAACGGAAAATCTCGCGCAGTTTGATAAAACGTTTGATTTTCTTTTTGATTTCTTTCGGATACAGTTTCTCCCAGTTTTCAGGAAGCAGTCCGTCTCCGTGCGCCAGAAAAATGGCTTTCCCGTATCGGATAATCGTGCATGGCTCATAGTGTATTTCCGCGCCGGTCAGTTGAGCCAGACCACCGAATGTCCAAAGGTCATGATTGCCGATGAACATATGTACGTGAATGCCTTTCTTAGCCAGTTTGCGCAGTTCCTTGCAGAAAGGATGGAACTGCCTTTTGCTCTTGTCATGGATAAAATATTCCATCCAGAAATCGAACATGTCTCCCAGCATATAGATAGAGACGGCGTCTTTGCTCATCTCCTCCAGCATGTCAATCAGTTTTTTCTGATGCGCCCAGCCTCTTTCTATAGCCAGGCTTCCCAAATGTGCATCGCTTAAGAAATAGATCATGCCATTTACCATTTAGTCATTTACCATTTACAGGAAACCGAGTTCGAGTTTTGCTTCTTCGCTCATCATGTCTTTGTTCCATTCGGGTTCAAAGACAATATTCACATTAACATCCTTTATCCCTTCAACGGATCCTACTTTCTGGCGGATATCCTCTACGAGGAAATCGCCTGCCGGACAAGATGGCGCGGTCAACGTCATCGTGATCTCGCAAACCCCGTCGTCTTTCAACTCAATGCCGTAAATGAGCCCTAGATCATATACGTTTACGGGTATTTCCGGGTCAAAGACGGTTTTGAGCATCTTCAATATCTGTTCTTCTGTCTCTAAAAATTCATTCATAACGCGAAAAAATCGTGCAAAGGTACAGAAAAATTTTGATATATGCAAAAAAAAGTGTACCTTTGCAATCAAATTATGAGTAATCAGTACCTGATACCGTTGAAACGCACTGTCCCGATAATACTTATGTTGCTCTTGCCGCTTGCAGTGCATGCGGAGAGAGTCGGTCCGGAGGTGTCCGAGGCGGATACGCTTCGTGTGGAGACATCGCGACGGGGTCACCTGACAAACTCGCTGGATGTGCTGAACGGTCAGACGGCGGGTGTGACGGTGGGTTCGAACA
>CAMKDB010000179.1 GCA_946411155.1 uncultured Faecalibacterium sp. | reverse complement strand
GTACATCAGGTGGTTGCAGACGAAAGTTCCCGCGGTATAGGATACGCTGGCAGGCAATCCCGCCGCCTTGATCTTCGCCACCATTGCCTTGACAGGCAATGAGGTGAAATAGGCGTTCTCACCGTCCGGGAAGATCGCTTCGTCCAGAGGCTGCTGACCTTCGTTATCCGGGATCCTGGCGTCGTTCAGATTGATGGCGACGCGTTCCGGAGTCAGTCCGAAACGTCCGCCTGCCTGACCGATGCAGAAAGTGACGTCGGGCTGTTCCCGCTTCATAGCTTCGTAGACTGTCTCAATGGACTTGCCGAAGACTGTGGGGACGATGACCTTGACGACTTCCGCTCCCGCCACCTCATCCGCGACCGCCTCCACCGCTTTCTGCGCGGGGTTTACGGATTCACCGCCGAAGGGGTCGAACGCTGTGAGCAAAACTTTCATAAGAACTCCTTTCAAGGGGAAAACCGCGCGCGGACCGGTCCGCGCGCGGCAGAGATCATGCGGTTCAGGCAAATACGTACATCAGAACGATGTGGATCAGCAGCATGCAGAGTGCCACCGGGATCTGGCTCTTGATGATCGCGTATTTGTTCTTGACCTCCAGCAGAGCTGCAGGCATGATGTTGAAGTTCGCGGCCATGGGGGTGCACAGCGTGCCGCAGTAGCCTGCGGTCAGACCGAGCGCGCCGACCACGACGGGGTTCGCTCCCTGAGCGATGAGGAACGGGATGCCGATGCCGACGGTGATGACCGAGAAAGCGGCGAAGCCGTTGCCCATGATGATGGTGAACAGCGCCATCGCGATGCAGTAGACCGCGCAGGCGATGAGCTTATTGCCTTCCGGCACGATTGCCGCAACGCCGTTGGCGATGACGGTGCCGACGCCGGCTGCCGTGAAGAGGGAGCCGAGTGCGGACAGCAACTGAGGCAGGATGCCGGTGGGACCGACGTTGTCCATCAGACGGGTGCCGTCAACGACTGCATACTTGGGATCCGCTTTGGTCATCGCGAGGACGACGCAGAGCGCGATAAGACCCGCAAGGCAGATGGAGTTGTTTGCGGTGATCCAGCTGAGGGCCGGGACCTTGGAGCCGAGGGTCGCGAGGACGACTGCGGAAAGGGCGAGGCTCAGAGCGGGGATGAAGATCTTGTAGCCGAATTTGTCGGCGCGTTCACGCACGACTTTCTGCTCCGGAACATCGCTGGCGCTCTGTACGACGCCCTTGATGCCGGTGAGGACGGCCATGCAGACAATGGCAAGTCCGACGATCCACTTGGGAATCCAGTTGCCCAGGATGAATGTGCACGCAAGCAGGAACCAGAAGGCTGCCGTTGTGCCCTTCTTCTGCGCGCCGGGGTCCTTCAGGGCCTTCAGGCCGACAAGGATGAAGACGATACCGATCAGGGTATAGAAGACTTCAGCTAAGATTTGTCCAGCGTTCATTTTGCGCTCCTTTCTCCGGCCATGCCTGCAAGTTTCTTATCAAGCAGGAGAGCCCGGACTGCGCCGACGACGACGGAGATGACGGCGATCGGAATCGACCAGCCGGCGATCTGTGCCGCTGTCACTTCATAGCCCTGTTCCACCAGTGTGGAAACGATCAGCAGGGTACCGGAAGCACCCATGAAGCAGTTCTGGGCAAAGAAGTTGCCGTAGTTCTCTGCGCCCGCAGATGCACCGCGGATGGTGTCGGAGACCTCATCCGAAAGTTCGCCGTATGCAGCAGCTGCAGCACCCTCAGCCATCGGTACGACAACAGGACGTACGAACTGCGGATGTCCGCCGAGACGGACGGAGAACGCAGCCGCAAGTGTTCTGATCGCCTGATAGATGATGATGACACGTCCGGTGGTTGCATTCTTGATGCTGCGGATAAAGTCGATGGCCTTCTCTTTCAGGCCGTAACGTTCGCAGATACCGATTGCCGGAAGTGTCAGAACGAACAGTGTCGCGGTCCTCTGGCTGACGAAGGATTTCCCCAACGTATCCAGAATGTCCATAATGGGCATGCCGGCGACAAGACCGGTAGCGATACCGGCAACTACGACGGTCGCGATCGTGTCAAGCTTCAGCGCGAAGCCGATGACGACGATCAGGACGCCAATGAGTTTCATGATTTCCATTCTCTCACTCCTTTTTGATTTTTTAAACAATCACGCAATGCGTGTTATTTACTGTCTTCTTCCCGTTTCAGTCCCAGCTCCTCCGCATTGAGGAGGCAGTTCAGATCCACGGTAAAGCAGGATTCCAGCACGTGTGAGATGATCTGTTCCGTTTCTTTCCTGCCTTTCCCCGTCATCTCCATCAGTTCTTCGATGGTCCACACGCTCTTTTTCAGCAGCTTTGCGGTATAGGTACGCAGTTCCCGGAGCAATCCGAAAAGGACCACCGCGATCATAGCGAGCGGAAAACTCAGCAGGGTCCGCCCCAGCGTGAATTCATAGACCAGTTTCCCGTTCCGCCAGAACAGCAGGAGTATCATTGCGATTCCAACGATTCCGAGTGCCACTGTATAGAACACGATGTCCAGCCCTGCAGGCCGGTAACGGGTGATCCGGATCGGGTGATCGAAGTCATAGACAGGCAGTACCGTCTTTTTCCCCGCCATTTTTCCTCCATTTGGAATTTTATGCTTTAACGCACTGAAATATATGGTAATATAGCACTCAGGGGCAGGAAAAGCAAGAAATTCATGAACAAATTGTGAACAGCGACAGAATCATCAGGTGCTCCTGCCTGATTTCCGCCGTAATGCACAAAGACAACGTGCCTCTTTGAAAGGACAGTTTATGCGTATCGAGACCGGTGTTTCCATTATCATGAACCGCTGGCTGGAGGCCAGCCGGGAAGAACTCATCCTCTTCGTCACAGACGAGACACATAAGAGGGAGGCGGAG
>CAMKDB010000178.1 GCA_946411155.1 uncultured Faecalibacterium sp. | reverse complement strand
CGTAATCCTTTCCTTCCGGATTCGGGTTCCCCGTCTTGAAGAAGGCCGCCCAGCGGTCCGCCAGCTCGTTGCTCAGATCGAAGTCGAATCCGTTGTAGGGACGCATCGTCCTGAACAGGGTCTGGAACACGTAATGATGTTCAACGGAGTGATGCGCACCTTCGCTTTCCGCTCCCGGGGGAACATAACTGAAATAGTACAGGTATGCGGGATTCAGCCCGAGATCCAGTTGATTCTTCGCGAAAGCAAGATTCTGTGCCGTCATAAAGCGGAACTCGTCCTGCGTGCTGCCCAGAATGTAATCGATGTGTTTGTGCCTGCCGTCCAAAATCATGTTGCCCTTGTTGTCGGGGAAGACATAGCCGTCGTTCATGATGGGGCTGAAACGGGTGTAAAGACCCGCGTAACGCTGTTTGTCGCTTTCGTAACGCTCGGTACCGCCGAATTCCTCGAAGCCCCGGAATACTTCTTCCGTAGTGAGCGCGCGCGCTTCTTTCAATGAGGATACGCCGAGGAGATCAAAGAAGTCCTGGCCGAGTTTTTCTGCGCTGGCGAGATCCTTTCCCCATGGGGACATACCACCGTGGCTCAGACCGCCGCCGGACTGCATGATCGCATGTTTGATGATGTCTCCGGTAAGAGGAGTCGTAGTCATGGCACTGACATTCATTGCACCTGCAGACTGACCGAACATGGAGATGTTGTCGGGATCGCCGCCGAAGTTGGCGATGTTGTTCTTTACCCAGTGCAGACCCCAGACCATATCGAGAAGACCGTAGTTTCCGCTGGAATGATACGGAGCTTCTTCGGTAAGTTCGGGATGTGCAAGAAAACCGAACACATTGAGACGGTAGGGGATCGTGACGAAGATGACGCCGCGTTTGTTGAAACCCTCACCGTCAAACTGCTGCTGATAAGCCATACCTGTGCTGTATCCGCCGCCGTGTGAATAGACGGCAACGGGAAGCTTTTCATCCGGAGATTCTGCGGGTGTCCAGATATTCAGGTACATGCAGTCTTCGCTCATCGGACGCTCGACACCGTAGAATTCCGACGCGATGAGTCCTCCGCCGGAACCGAATTTCGGCTGCATTGCGGTGGGCTTCCAGATGTAACATTGTTTGACACCCTCCCAGGGTTCGGCGGGCTGCGGCGCTCTCCATCGGTTCTGTCCGACAGGCGGAGCCATAAAAGGAATGCCGCGGAAGACGGTATAGAACGGATTGTTTGCACGCAGACCTTCCACCATGCCGGATTCGGTTTTTGCCTGTAGCATTGCCATGTTTCTGCCGGGGAATCACGCTTCCCGCCATTTCATGAACGAGGAAAGACTCCGTCTGATGAAGCCGGACGCGGTGCTGGTCAACGCCGGCAGGGGGGACAGCATCGACGCGGACGCGCTGAAGACAGTCCTGAGAGAAGGTCTGCTTGGCGGCGTCGGACTGGACGTGACGGATCCGGAACCGCTGCCTCCGGAGGATGAGTTATGGGATGTGGAGCGCGTGATCATCACGCCCCACGCGGCGGGTTACTCGGGAATGGAGGGCGTCATGGAGCGGATCCTGCCCATCCTGCTTGAAAATCTGCGGCGGTACGCGGACGGTCTGCCGCTGATGCATGTCGTCAGAGAGGGCATCCGGGAATGATGCCTGGGAAGAAATCGTCATCTTTGAATCACAAAATAGCAGCACCTTCTTTCGCTGAAAGAGGTGCTGTTTCTTTTTGCCCCGATATATGTGATTCTGCTTTTCTGTTGATTCTACATGCTTTTTTTAATATAGTGAAAACAGACTGTAGTTATATTTTTTTATTTATTTTCAGTGAGGAGTGTGCTTTATGGCGAAGAAACGGATCGCACTGTTCCTGTGTATGGTGCTTATTTTTTCCTTGTTCAGCGAAGGGACACTGGTGTTCGCGGAGGAAGGTTTGATTCCGGAATCCGCGGAGCAGGCTGCGGTTTCTGTGGAAACGGCAGAGCCTGCAGGAAGCCCCGAAACATCTGAGACACCGGAGGAACTTCCGTCTGAAGTCCCGGAGGAATCCGTTTCTTCTGACCCGGAGCCCGTGGACGAACCGGAACCGGAGGTCCCTGAGGTGCCGGCTCCTCTGCCGGAGCTGCCCGTTCCTGCGGAACTTCCCGACGAAGCACCCATCTCCGGTGAGGGCAACGCGGAACCGATGGCGGCTTCGGATTTCACATATACGACGAATTATCCCGCTGGAAATGTTTTCATCGAGAGCGGCTCTGATGTCACGCTGATCATCACGACTGATCAGAATGTTTCCTATAAGTGGTATACCTGTATTCCGAGCGGCGGGTATCACGGCTATCAGGCCACTTTCACCGGGAATACGACCAACACCTACACGGCTGAGGATCTTTCCGGCGGTGAGCATGTACGCTGCGACATCCGTGACGCCGACGGAAACTACCTGAAAACACTGGACTGGTTCTTCTGTATCGAAAACGGTTTCACACTGACGGCGGACCAGACAGGGGAGATCGAGGTCGCTCCGGGCACACCGCTCATGCTCAGTGTAACTGCCAATGCGACCGATACGGATGGCATCACGTATGCCTGGTATATCACCCGCAGGGACGTTTATGACGGCAAGATCTACATCCTGAACTGTTCGGATCCTGTGCTTGCGGAAACAATCAATAACGGTTACAGCCATTACTGGATCTATTGCACTGCCAGGGATAAATTCGGCACGGAACTTGAAGTGATGTTCGACGTCTATGTCCTAAATCATCTCTATGCCTATCCGACAGGCAACGACAAATATTCCAACTCGACACAGATCTTCGTGCCTTACGGAGAATCGGCGGATCTCAGCGTGACAGTGGAAGCGGATAATACGGACTCCATTCAATATACCTGGGGACTGGACAGTGACGCGGCAT
>CAMKDB010000177.1 GCA_946411155.1 uncultured Faecalibacterium sp. | reverse complement strand
TGATCAGATCCGCGATCTCGATCGCAGAAGGGAATCCGTTGCACATGGCGACGGAAAGACCTGCGGCTTTCAGAACGGGAAGATCGTTTTCACTGTCTCCGAAGACACAGCACTCCTCTGCGGTCATCCCCATCCCATACATCAGCCTGTGAAGGGCGGTAGCTTTCGAAACATCATTGGTCTGAACCTCTACCAGATTGAATCCGGAAGCCTGAGTATGCAGTTCCTGGTGCGCGGCGAACCAGCGGTCCATCCGGTGGAATTCACCCGGTTCACGGTACCAAAGCATCGGCTTCAGAACGGTGCCGTCCGCCGCTTTTTCCAGTGTTTCCGGAGTCAGGAATTCCGGCTTTGGGAACCAGACTCCCAATTCGCAGGCTTTGTGATAATTTCCGATATAAGTTTCCGCATAGTCCAGATGCTCGGAAAGATACAGCGTACCGTGGGCGTCCAAAGAAAAGTTAAGGCCATTTTTCAACGCCTCTGACAGCATGTCCAGTAAAGTGCCCGTGGGGAACGGACGGCGGAAGAATGCCTGCCCGGGGGGAACGGCAGCGGGTCCGATCTCTGCTCCTGAACAGCCGATGGACATCATGTTGGTGCGCAGTCCCACCGGTGTGGTCAGAAATGCAAGGGAAGTCAGGGCCCTGCCTGTGCAGACCCCGACCCGGTACCCTTTATCCTGCAGACGGTTGAGCACCGAAGCGGCGTAAGGCGTGATGAAGGTGGGGTGGGCATGCATGAGTGTCCCGTCCAGATCGAACAGGATACACCGGATTTTTTGAATCTTTTCTTTCAGTTCCATGCGCTTATTATAGCCAATCACATGACAGATGGGCAAGCGCGGCGGGACCACGAAAAAAGCCGTTCCGCGACAGATGCCCGCGGAGCGGCTTGGATCATGGAGTAATGGTGGGAGAAAGACGCTATTTCCCCTGAGAGACCGTGTAAAGGGAATAAAAGTAGCCTTTTTGCTCCATCAGTTCATCGAAAGTCCCCTTCTCCGAGACGGTGCCGTTTTTCAGTGCAAAGAGACCGGTACAACGACGGAGAATGTTTTCGTCCAGATCATGGGTGACGATGACACGGGTGTAGCCGTCCAGCTTCAGGATGGCGTCCAGCACCTCAAAGGAGGTTTCGGCATCCAGAGAGGCTGTCGCCTCATCCACAAAGAGAACGGGAGTCTTGCGAAGCAGCGCACGGGCGATGGAGATCCTCTGCCGCTCGCCGCCGGAGAGTCCGGAGCCGTTTTCACCGCAGAGATACTCTGCACCATTTTCGTCGATGAGTTTTTTCAACCCGGACAGCTGAACGGCACGGTCGATTTCTTCCTCCGGGAACTTGGAGAACATGGTGATGTTGTCGCGGATCGTGCTGTTGAAGACGAACACGCTCTGCTGAATGATGGACACAAGATCGTAGAGAGAACTTGCAGAAATGGTTTTGAGTTCGTTTCCGTCGTAGAGGATCTTGCCCTTATAGTTTTTCGAGGACGCCATCAGCAGATTCAGGATCGTCGACTTGCCGCTGCCGGAGCTTCCGACCAGCGCGTAACAGCCGCCGGCACGCAGATCTATGTCCACATTTTCCAATACGTTTTTACCATCTTCATAGGAAAAGGACAGATCACGGACAGAAATCCCTTCGCTGAGACTCGGAGCGATCTGCTCCCCCTCATCGGGGATATTTTTGTTCAGCGCCTGAGACAGTTTGTCGATAAGACTGTAAGCGGACATCATGCCGGCGAAAAAGGCCGGGAACGTCTGTATCGGACCCAACACGTAGTTCAGAAGCTGCACAAAGACAATGGCGGTACCTGCCGTGATGCCTTTGCCGGAGAGCGCGAGCGCGGCTGCCACAAAGAACACGCCGAACTGCAGGACCGCTCCTGCAATACCGGAGGCATTTCTGACCAGCACATTGACTTTCGTCCGCTCTTTCGAGGCTTCCGCTACGTCTCCGTTGCTGAGATCGTGCAAATGGGTAATGCTTTTTTCCGCTTTGAAACTCTTGATCACAGAGAATCCCATAAGCGCATCCTTCAGCATGCCGGTGTATCTCTCTTTTTTATCGGAAGCATTCTTTTCCGCTATTGCCGCCTTGTTCCCCAGGATCACGGAGACGATGATGGGAAGCAGGGAGAAACCGATGGAAACAGCTGTCAGAAGGGGATTGATCCAGAGCATGAGACCCAGCGCACCGACAAACGCAATACCGACTTCAAAGGTTTCCTGCAGCCTTCCGAGATATTCCGTTTCGATCGTGTTGACGTCGTTGGACAGCGCGGAGATATAGAGCGAACTGTTTTCACCGGAGAAAGCCTGGATGCCTTTTTCCATAAGCCGGTCAAAGACGTATTCCCGGTACTGTTTCATCGCTTTCGCGCGAAATTCGGACAGGAAGATCCGGTCAAGCATTCCTCCCGCCAGAAACAGCGCGATTGCGACTCCCGTGACGGTCAGGAGCGTTACGAAACTGTAGGGACAATTGCCGGAGATCAGATCGGAGGTTTCTTTGATGAGCCAGGAGATCACCAGTTCTGAGGCAGCAGTGAGCAACGCTGCCAGCACGGTCATGGCGAAGTTGAATCTGTTTCCGCGGAACAGCGCCATGATGAACGGGCGCCGCAAGGCTCTGATTTCTTTCTTATCCATTTTGATTCTCCTGTTTAGAGAGGGATCTCCAAAGAGCGGAAAACTCTTCATCCTCAAATTGGCCTACCGCGTGTCCGACAGCTTCCATTGCTGTTGGACCCAGGTCATCATGCGCGCTGGCGCCTTCGATTCGGTTGATAAAGCGGATATCGCTTTCGTCATAGCTGGGAGATGCATCAAAGAATGCGGCAAGTTCTTTGACTTTTACAAATAAAGCGAGAATGCCCGTGTTTTCAAACATGGGATGAATCGCCGAAA
>CAMKDB010000176.1 GCA_946411155.1 uncultured Faecalibacterium sp. | reverse complement strand
TCTCTGACAGCACGATCTTACCACGATCACTGTCCCATTTAGGGGACAGTGGGAACATTATTTCTAAAAAAACAGCAAAACTACAAGTAAAGGAGGCAGCGCTCCTCCCATGACTGAAGTCACGGGTGTCCGCGCTGAACATTCATGAACATCGAGGAAGACGACATGTGCGATGCGATCCGTCTTGCTGGAAACAAACTCGGCCATTTCCACGTGGGCGAGAACAACCGCAAGGTGCCCGGAAAGGGCAAGTTCCCGTGGAAGGAGATCGGCGGCGCACTGAGGGATATCGGTTATGACAGGACCGTGGTCATGGAGCCTTTCGTCCTGATGGGCGGAGAAGTCGGATCGGACATCAAGATCTGGCGGGATATCAGCAAAGGCGCTTCGGAGGAGCAGCTGGATAAAGACGCGGCGGAATCCGTGGCGTTCCTCAGGAAGACTTTCGAAGGATAAGAGATCAAAAACATCACATAAAGGAGAAAGAAAATGAAAAAAGTAGCTTCAGAAAAAGTGGCGCCTGCGGTCGGACCGTATTCCCAGGCTTACATCACAGGCAATCTGCTTTTCACCTCCGGTCAGCTGCCCGTGGACGGTGCGACCGGTTATATGCCCGAGACGATCGAGGAGCAGGCGGAGTACAGCTGCCGTGCGGTGGGATACATTCTGGAGGCGGCGGGAACGAGTTTCGACAAGGTCGTGAAGACCACCTGCTATCTGGCGGATATCGCGGATTTCGCCAAATTTAACGCGGCCTATGAGAAGTTCTTCACCAGCAAACCGGCGAGAAGCTGCTTTGCCGTAAAGGCGCTGCCCAAGGGCGCGCTGGTTGAGATCGAGGCGATCGCCGAAGTCTGAATTCGGAGAAGACCTGATAACAAAACAGAAAAAAGCCTGACTTCAGTTTAGGACTGGAGCCAGGCATTTGTTGTATCAGACAGATTGAAATCTGCGGAAAGGATCAATAACCGTTTTGCTCTACTCCGTATTTTGCCTGATCCTCAGTGAATCCCTCGTACTTCAGCTGATCGATCAGTCCGGATCTGCTGAAAGCGGAATAATCGAGATACTCTTTTGCACATTTTGCTGCCTGTTTATACCAGTCAGCTCCGCAATTGTCTGCAGCATAGGTCGCTTCTTCTGTTGAGTATTTCTCATACTCCAGTTGATGGATCAGCCCGGAATAAGAGAAGGCAGAGAGATCCAGATAACTCTTGGCGGAGCGCAAAGCCTGCTCTTGCCAGTCGGCACCGCAGTTGTCAGCAGCATATGCAGATTCTTCTGCGGAGTAACCCTCATATTCCAGTTGCTCAATTAGTCCGTCATGCGAAAAGGCCATGAATGCAAGATAACTATTGGCGCTGGAGAGCGCATTCTTTTCTCCCATGGTCGGCTGATACGAAGACTCAACGGATTCCTGCTGAGCAGTCTCTTTTGCCGGAGCATTAACTGCAGGAGTATCATCTGGGGCTGTACTTTCAGAAGTACCGGAATCTCCGCCTCCGGATGGGAGCATGTCACCGAATACGTCCAGAAAATCACTCTTCACGTCCTCATATGTGTTTGTTACTTCGCTGAAAGCTTGATCGAACGTGCTTTGCGCTTCATCAATGGATTCCCGGACGTCTTCCATGGATTCTCTGAGTCCGCTGGAGCCGGATGATTCTCCCGTTTCGCTCCTTTCGGCTGTCGCCGTGCTTCCGCACGATGAAAGCAAAAGGGTGATGATCAGCAGAACGGATACTAATACAGATGTCTTTTTCATTTTTCCCTCCTGAATCAGAGAACACTGATGATTTCCCGTTTATAAATAGAAGCGGGATCATATCCCTACTGTTCAATCGTACCAAAAAGGGAAAACGGAAGTTTCCACCGTTCAGGTGGGAATTGCGAAGGAAGCAGCTTGCGTAGGGGAGGGAACGGAGAACAGAAAAACCGGAAGAGATGCAGTTGGCATTCTTCCGGCAGAATCAGTTTTGGAGAAATATATATTCAGCCCTTCTTATTTTGGGCGTCCTGCTCCGCATAGTAGGCATTCAGTGCCTTGTCTGCGGCTTCGACACGCTCGGCCATGCCATCTTCCCGGATATCTCCGTAGGCAATACCGCGAGCGGATACCGTCTCTTCGTTGCGCATGCCTTCCATCGGCTTTGGATGTTCGAGGGTGAAGTCCATTTCCGCGAACGTGACGCCCGCGTCGTCGAAGATCTGCCGGATGCGGACGATGATCTCCGCCGCTTTCTCAGCGGTTACTTCGTCGCTGTTGACGTAGATGATCAGATGGCCGGCGCGTCTGCCGAGTTCGCGTATGTCGTAACTTCCGTCAAGAACCAGTTCCTCTACGAGAATGGTGTGGACTGGGATATCGAAGGGGTCGGAACCTTCGATATCCGCCTGAGGATAGATCGAAAGCATCCCGAAATCGATGTCGCAGTCATAGGGGAAAGACGGGGAGTTGAACACGCCGTCGGTCAGTTCCCGGTATTCCGCGTCCAGCCGGCGCGCGGTCACGAACCCGCCGGCAACCTGATCGTAGGAATCGTATTTCAGATGTCCCAGCATATCGAAATAGAGCGTAAAGCGGGTATCGATACTGGTCGGAGAAGAGATGCGGGCATAATACCCGCTCGTCTTGAAATCGTAGTTCACGTCTTCGATATAGTAATCGGTCCCGGGATAGGTCTCTTTCAGATGCCGTACCGCGGTCCGTCTTGCCAGAAAACGGGAGACAGGGTTGCCCATAAGGGCGGTGGAGAACAGGACGATCCCGGCGATCAGCGCAAGCGCGGTCAGAAACGCGAGGATCTTAAGCACTTTCTTTTTCATCGTTCTCCTCCTTCCTCAGAGCGAAATGCAGCAGTCCGGCGATCAGAACGCCGGCGACGGCGAAGACCGCGTACAGTCCTGCCCAGA
>CAMKDB010000175.1 GCA_946411155.1 uncultured Faecalibacterium sp. | reverse complement strand
CCCACCCTCGTCATGTGTTTTCAAATTATTCTGATCAATCTAAGATATGTATGGTGCATTTCTTGATCCTGCGCTGTCTCATTGGTCCTCACGCCATCGAAATCTCGCAGAAAAGGCCACCTACGAGTTTCGAAAAATCATTTAGGTCAAAAAGTATATCGCCGTTCTGAAGGATCGAATCTATTCTATAGACTGATCCGTCCGTCAATCTGACAGTCAGCTTTTCCTCCGGTAATCCGGTTGTCTGCTCTTTGGTAATACTTCCGGGCAATACAAAAACTGCAAGTCTGTAGCATAATACATTCACAGGATCCAGATACCAGGCCGGATTACTGTGATATCTTGTCAGGAAATAGGAAGCCTGCATCTTATCAGATCCGGATTCAAATTCAACACAAAAATCATCTGGATAGGTTTTAGTTTCACTTTTGCCGTCTTTGTCCTCGAAAAAAGTGCTTGAATCTTTATATTCATTTTTGAGAACGTCCATTATTCTGGGGATGATATCAAAATCAGACGCATTTTCAGTATGGAACTCTTTGCTATTCTCGTTTCCATCTGCAACTTTGGTAAGAAAGATTTTCACATCATGGAACACATCATAAAGCATCTGTTCTTCATAGCGTTTATCTCTGACGATCAATAATTCATTCTCAATGAATTTCCTCTTTTCTTCCTCCTGATTTCCGCCTATCCCCCAGGCAATTCCGGCACCGTTTATAAAGACAAGTTCTTTGCCCTTAAGATACCCCTGCATTTCCTGAACGGACATGAAATCTACAGTACAGCCCTTCTTTTTTGCATTATCTGTTATTTCTATAAAATCAGATTCGATCTCTTTATCTGCATTTCTGTAACGATTCAGGAACAGATAATACTTGCAATTCTCAAAATGAATCTTTTCACCGGCATTTCTTATTGCAAGAACAATCACATATGGAGTACGGGGTTTTGCGAAAACTTCATACCAGGTACAATGTTTATCTGCAGGCAATTTCCCGACAGCAAATGACCTGTCCTTCAGTATCTCCCTGATGACATCAGTCTGATTGCCGTTTATTACCATTTCCATATCGCTGTTACTGATAATTGCCATATTCTTCCCTTTTCTTAGAATATTTCCCCTAACCCACCCTCGTCAGCCGGTTAACAATTGGTAGTAACTCGTAAATCGTCGTGTATAAACAGGTGTGGCGTACAGCTTAATTTGTCGTAGGGACTCGAACCCTTCTATTTCCTGGTGACCTTAACAGCCTTAGCCTCTGCTACTATTGCACTGCCCATACAGTACGAGCGGATCATTCTCATCCGCTAAGAGATCTTGTTCACCCCGGCCTGACTACCGACATTATCAGATCAATTCCGTTGTCCAATTCATCTCCTGGATCTTATCGTCCAATGTCCTGTATTCCTTACAGAGAACGTCAAGTTTCTCCTGCAGTTCTGCAACAGGAACCGTACTGTGGATCCTGACTTCGGATCTTGTATAGTAACGGTCTATGAGATCGCTCGACTTCAGCAGAAAACTTTTCATCTTCTGGATCTTCCCCAAAAGACATTCTCTTTTTGCCAGGAGATCGACCATAGAGACATTACCACACATCGTTACATTATTAGTGTGATTGATCCTGGCAATAAGTATCTCCAGACGCTCATAACAACTGTCCAGTTCCTTGATCAAAGCATTGGGGTCTTCAGTAGGATTCTCTCCCTCCTGAACTTTTGCGTTTTTGTTCAGTCTCGCTGCCAGATCTCCTATCTTTTCCTGAAGATCTGCTCTTTCCGATAATGCTAATGCTAATTTCATATCATTCATCTCCTTCCGCCGGGAATCCGGCTTTGTTTAATCCTTCTTCCGTATAAAGCACAGGAACTGCTCTAGATAAGTATTCTTCCATCATGATGTGGTGATATCCCGCGAGCAGCAGATCCACACCATCACCAAATTCGCCCTTGAGCCAATTGCTGACAGGCTTGAGCAAGCGGTTAAAGCCTGTTAATTCCTCACGGTAGTATTCAGCATCCATATAGTTCCACCAGGTATCGTTATAGATTCCGTTATAACCGTTGCACCATTCCACATCGGCAGCATAACCCCAAATGTCCATGTCAGAGGTATCCCCGTGTTCACGGCGTTTTTTAATGTATTCCTCTTTGTCCTCACCGGACGGTACGATAATGCTGTCCAAAACAATCGGGGTATGATCGTCCGGATGATACTTGTTTTTGATATAGACGATGTCACCGCGCTTGAACGGGACCGGGAATTCGAACCACAGTTCATCAAAGAAATGTCCGAGATAATACCGATCTTCATTTTCCTCTTTGGAATAATCGGTCGTCACAGACAGTATTCTTCCAAACAGATCGACCACAACATCCCCGGCCTTATAGCCTTCATCAGGCAGTTGCCGCTCGATCAAAACAATATCGCTGTCATCCGCTTCAATGGTTTCGGAAATATCTTTCAAACAATTATCAAAGCTTGTAAAAATGCCTCCCCAATGATAAGAACTGCACCCGTAACCTAATGACCTGTTGAAACTCTTGTAGGTATAAAGCCACCCGCCGGAAGCATCCTTGAATCTCTCAATGAAGGCCTTCTCCATCTCCATATAATCAGCAAGTACCTTGTGAACCGTCTGACCTTTTTCGGAAACCCATCTTCCGCAATTAACGATCTCCATATCCGGCATATTGTCGATTATCCACTGCCACGCCTGATGCTTTTCTTCAAGCGTTTTGCCGTGACATTGAGAAACAAGCCACGCTGCTTCAACAGCGTTGTATTCATAGCCGATCTTCCTGTGATAATCACGGATATCTTTTGAATTTATAAAACTTGAAATATCCATTTTAATCCTCCGCCATGGATTCCAAATCGTAATCGATCCAGTCTTTAAGTTCAGAAACACTCTCACATATTTCAGAATTGATCTGGATCTGATCTAACATGTATCTCGTTCCGTCTTTCAGGTTAACGATACATTCAT
>CAMKDB010000174.1 GCA_946411155.1 uncultured Faecalibacterium sp. | reverse complement strand
TTCCGGCGTCAGCGTGAACTTGATGTACCAGTACATGCCCCGTTCATCCTCGCCTTTTTTCCGTACACAGGGGAAATCTCCCACCACCTTGCCATCACAGAACAGCTGAGATCTGTTTCCGGAATTGCAGACGACAGTCACCAGAGGCCCTTTGCCCGGATTCAGATCAAAAGAGACGGCGACAAGATCATCGGATTGCAGATAATCCTCACTGTCCGTGGTCTCCGGCAGTTCGACGAAATTGTAGACTTCTGTTTGAATGCCTGTTCCCTGAATTTCGGAGAAACGGGCGAGGGCATAAGGATGGAAACTGGTAGAGGGATCATCATACTCTGTCGTGGGCAGGAGAGGTGTCATCTCAAAGAATAATTTGTCCTGAATGATTGGGAACTGGATCATGAAATATACTCCTTTATCGGAAACAGACCATGCGGTCCAGCAGTTTTGTGTAGATGGGGATCATTTCGTCTTCGGATTCCTTGCTGAGGATCTGTTCTCTGGTCCTCCAGCCGACGGCAGAGTTCTCGTCCGCCTTGATCAGTACCGGCGATTCGGGGTCCGCCTCGAACAGATACGTGACATTGAAGTGCAGATGAGCGCTAACGATCTCTCCTCTGCGGACATGTGAAGGAACGCCCAGCACTTCCAGTGAGATCGGATCCGCGGAAAGGGCTTTGAGATCCTGAACACTCGTTTCTTCCACTGCCTCTCTGCGTGCGACGGCAAACAGATCGCCTTCGCCGTCCGCATGTCCGCCGATCCAAGCCCAATGGCGATAGATGTTGTGGAAGGCCATCAGGACCTTTGTACGGGAAGGATCCGTGATCCAGGAAGAGGCGGTGAAGTGTCCGATGATATCGGTCCGCTCCAACGCGTCATGCCCCTCGTCCAGATAGTGAAGGATCAGAAGACGGTCCTTTTCTTCTCTGGGATCCTGCGGCTGATACCGCATGATCAGATCTCTGACATATTGAGCCTGTGTCATAGTGTTCTCCTGGAATTATTGATTGCGGCCGGAACGGTTCCGCGCAGATCTTCAGACGTTCAACGTTATTGTTGTCTTATTATACCACCGGGACACCGCTCTTGCATCGTCTCATGTCCTGCCTTGCAAAACCGGGCATTGCTGGTTGAGGTTTGCCGGCTTTTTTTGTATGATTATCGAAGTGAGAAAAAACGAGGTTTATGATGGGAAGAAAAGAGATCTATTTTGCCGGTGGCTGTTTCTGGGGGACAGAGAAGGTCTTTCAGTCACTGAACGGCGTCCTGGAAACAAAGGTCGGATACGCAAACGGTCACGTTGCCGATCCGTCCTATGAGCTTGTCAAAACACACACGACCGGCCACCGTGAAACGGTCCGCGTCATCTACGATCCGGAAAGGATCTCGCTCAGGAAATTGCTGAAGGCGTTCTTCCTGTGCATCGATCCCACAGTGAAAGACCGACAGGGCGAAGATATCGGAAGCCAGTATCAGACCGGCGTATATTATACGGATGATGAGAGCAGACGGATCGCAGAGCGCATTTTCGAAGAGAAACGGAAGGAATACGATCCCTTCTGTGTGGAACTGTGTCCGCTGGATTGTTTCTATCTTGCGGAAGAATATCATCAGAATTATCTGATCAAGAATCCCGGCGGATACTGCCATATCACACGCGTCGAGTATGAAGCCGTACAAAAATTGAATCTGGAGCCTGAAGAAGATGAGTGAATCAAAAGGAAAAAGAATCAAATGGGCTGATGTGCTGCGCGCGTTCGCGCTGTATTCGGTCATCCTTGCCCATCTGGGCTCTTTTTCACAGAGGATCTCGCTTTTCTGTTTCGGTTATGTGATGCAGCTGTTCTTCTTCGTGAGCGGTCTTTTTGCGTCCAGCTACAGGAAGCTGGATTTTCCCGCACTCCTGAAAAAACTGATCGTCCACCTGCTGGTACCGCATATCATCCTGTCTGCAGTCAATATCGCGTACGCCGCGTTCAGAAGGATCCCGAACTGGCAGAACGGGATCATGCAGTGTGTCCTGGCAATCAGGAACAAGATCATGTTTCCCGTGCTTTGGTATCTTCCTTGCCTGATCGTCATGACACTGGTTTATTGGTGTCTGTGCAGGATCATCAGAAACGACATGCTCCGTTTGGTTTTCTGCCTTGCCGTAAGCATGGCTTTCCGGATCTTCAAGGAGCCTTCTCAGTGGTTCTGGTCCAGCGATTCCGCCATGATGTTCCTTTTCTATTATGCGTTGGGCGATATCCTGATGCCGGTGCTGAAGAAGATTCCCGCATCGGACACGCCTGTCTGGAAAAAGATCCTTGCCGGACTTGTTGCGCTGCTCTGCCTGTTCCCGGTCATCAAGAGCTATGAGATCTATAATTCCGAGACGCCTGTCCTTTTTGACAGGATCCTTTCCGTTCGGGATGTTCAGATCTTTACTTTTGTTTCGTCGACGGCGGCGATCCTTCTTTTTGTCGCCTTGTCCTATCTGACTCAGAATGCCGAAATGCTTCAGACCATCGGCAGGAGATCGATGCTGCTGTTTGCGATCCAGGGACCCTCTGTAGATTTGTTCAACTGGCTCCTTTGGCAGATCGGGGTGACATGGATCCCCCGTTTTGACTGGCAGGTCCTGTTTCTCGGTGCGGCAAGGCTGATCTTCTCCTGTTTTGTTTTCGGCGGACCAGTCTACTGGCTGCTTGACAAATTGGGTATAAAAAAGAACTCATAAAGTCGGAGTTCTTGAATTCTGTCTATAAATGTGATTAAATGAATCGTGCTGACAGCGTCAGCATCATTTGTCTGTCTCCGTAGCTCAGCTGGACAGAGCACTCGCCTCCTAAGCGTAAGGTCAGACCTTTCGCCAAATGAGCAAATGGAGAAAGGTTGAGAGTTCAAATCGCATCAATGAGACCGCATTTCACAAATCATGGAGGATCATACCGCTTTCAGCGTTCAGATCACCTTGAAGGTGTAAAGTATTTCTACTTCCGATGATTAGCCTGCTAATCACTTTTTAGCGAAATCCGGCTCAAAA
>CAMKDB010000173.1 GCA_946411155.1 uncultured Faecalibacterium sp. | reverse complement strand
AATACCTCATCTTTCAATCTCGCGATGTCTTTTTCGCTCTATCTTTTTGACCTTTGGCTCAGGATTGTGCAGATATTCCATGCCATAAACACCAAGTCGATCCACGACTTTATTTATCAATTCTTTAACTAAATCTGGCACTCTTTGAATCGCTATAAGATACGGCTTGCACTTGTCGACAAGAGCGTTAAACCGGTCCGCTAGCTTGTTGTATTTTTCTTCCAGTTCAGGAATCTTCCGTTCATACTGTTGGATCTTCCTCCGGCTGGTCACTCCTTCGTTGGCCAGATCACGCATGAACTCGAAGTCCTCAGTATAGATACTGACCGTTTCAGCCCCATATCCTACTGGCTGAATACGGTTAACTTCGTAATGATCAACGTAGTCCGCATCAGCCTGCCGATATTCCAATGTTTTACTGTCTATGGCTTCCTGTAACGCATCTACCTGGTTCTTCATTGCAGCACTTTTCTCAACGATCGCTGCAAGTCGCTCCGTATCCTTCTTGATCTGATACTGCAGGGAAGTCAGGTTTTCAGTAGTGCTTCCACGCTCTCCGCGCTCGAAATCAGAGTATCCGCAGGACCTCATATGGTCCACAAATTCATCCTGTAGAACACTGTATGAAGGTATGAACTTGGGCTTGCCATTGGAGCGTTCCAGTATGTTTCCGTACTCATCTCTTGCCAGTTCAGTGGATGCCCACTTCTTTGAATGGCTCACCTGATGGATCACTTCTTTAACGGTGCCACGCAGTTCTGTATCCTTACATCGTTTGCTCCAGCGGATCTCTTTGTCTACTACAGGAATCACAACAGCGTGCATATGATAGTGGTACGTATCCTTGCCAAGATCGTCAGTGGCAGCAATATTCAACTCATCAGCGTGCATCACAGCCGACACGATATAGTCCGTTCCGAACTTCTTTTCCAGAAAGCGATACGCATCTTCATAGAACTGTTTTGCATATTCATAGCCACCATTCCGTTCAAAATACATGGTGTTAACATCAATCACCAGTTCATCAAACAGGGTCGCATCCTGACGCAATCCACGGAGGGAAAGTTTTCCCTCTGACTCCAGTTTTCTGAGAACATCCATATAACTTTTATCACTAGGATCCTTGAAATGAACATTATATGGAATCCGTTCTTCGACTACGTTCAGGTTCTCGTAGCTCTCATTTTTCCTTTCATTATGTCTTTCGGAAGCATTGATGTTTGATGATTTATATTGCTTCACTCGGACACAGCTCATGTCTTTTGGCATTATTATCCTCCTTTCCTTTTGTCAACGAACACTGTCAACTTCGCGCAATTTCTTTCCATTCCAGCCTGTATTCGAAACCTGCAAATTCAACTCCGTTGACATAAATTCCGTAGCCGTTATCAGACAGTTCACACATATTTATGTCTCCCTTCTATTCCAACAAAAAAAGCACCGAATCTTAAGAATCGATGCCGCTACATAATATGGTCGTGCGTTACACAGCATTCTTTGAATGCGTGTAACCCACTATGACACTTTCACGGCTTTCCGCCGTGCAAAGATGTCGTGGGCAAGGGGAAAGCCCCTTGACTCCTTAATCATCCGGTCAGCCTTGATGTGTTCAACTGGACCGGATCCATACATTATCTCCGAGACGCTTGTGTCAACGAACGACGTCAACTTGTCATGAAACACTTTTATTCTTTTCGTATGAAATATAAATGTTTATGCGTCCGTTGACACTGTGAGTTGACAATTCACCAGCCGAGGATCAATCAAACGGGCAGTCAGGATCATCTTCTATGACAGTGAATCCGTCCATGGATAACTGTTCCTGTTTTTCTTCTATCTTCTTCCACCCCTTCTGTGTGCCGTATAACGGAAAACGTCGAGGACTGTCGAACCGTTCCCAGTCCGGGAGTTTCCCGGACGCTATCAGTTGATTCATGATGTCACAGATCTCATTGGTCTCCCATCGTTGAGGCTTTTTAAAGTCATTACCAAGTGCTTCTCTATAGAGCATTATTGAGCACACCTGTTTTTCATCAGTGTCCAACATATAACTGAGGATCACGCCAGCGTCCACGTCCTCCTGCAGGAAGCAGTTCTGTTTTTCTTCCAAAACATCTTGATACTTGCGCGGAAGAGCTAATCTCGGATTCTCAGTATTGTATACAGTCATCATCTCAGCCCACATTTGGTCTATATAATTGCGGGATGCATTCTCATCTTCAAGTATGAAGACTTCTGCATCTTTCCTATGACAAAGGACAGGGAGAAATCTTCTGTTCCCGGAACGGTCATTGGGGAGAAAGCGAACTTTGTTGGTAGTACCCGCAAAGACACATTGACGCGGCCGATCCTTTGGGTATCGCTCGTACGGTGTGCGAAACGTTTCCTTCTGTCTGCTTAAGAATGACTTGATCGCTTCATTGCTCTTGGCTGAATTGGCCGCAAGCATCTCAGACATCTCGTGAATCCAATGTCCCTGTAGTTTTTGATACACCTTATCGCTTTCGAGATCTTTTAGGTCGTCTGAGAACCATTCATCCTTTACGGCAAGTAATCTGAGAAAAGAGGACTTGCCAACTCCCTGCTCGCCGACCAGACACAAGATATAGTCGAACTTGATTCCTGGAGAATAGACCCTGTTGATCGCCCCAAGCATGAACAGCTTCAAGACCTCATATGTGTAATCACTTGTGTCAGCGCCAAGGAAATGGTGAAGGGCATATCTGACTCGTTCCTTACCATCCCACACCAATCTGTTTAGGTAATCTCGGACCGGATGGTAGCTGTTCTCATTTGCGACGATATGCATCGCACGGGCGATATTCTTGTCGTTCGTGATGCCATACGCGACCTCGAAGTAGTAGCAGATATGATCGAAATCGTTATCGTTGACTGCGAGACTATATCCTCTGCGGTCCCATCCCAGCGGTCTGGTTACATACTCGCGCTGATCAAGGATGTTATAACTCACAGCTTTAGATAACAGTGGATCATACTGAAACACGGTTATACAATTAGCAAGCGAGTTCTTGACCTTTCCTTTTTCTGTC
>CAMKDB010000172.1 GCA_946411155.1 uncultured Faecalibacterium sp. | reverse complement strand
GCGATGACCGGCCCGATACAGGTTGCATAGCCGAAGAACCCTGCTGTCAGGATGATACGAAGTTCGCCGATGACCGCGTTGGCTGCCACGCCATCCGCACCTGCGAGGCTCAGCAGCGTACGGTTGGTAACCAGAGACGTCGCGCCGATGGAAATACTGTTGATGAACTGGGAGAAACCACTCTTAGCTGAGGCGACTGCTGTCTCAATGTAATTGCCGTGAGGTTCCACAAAATGGATCTCATTCTTTTTTCTGGTGTAGAAGAACAGCCCGATTAGGAAGATGGCCAGTTCTCCCGCTGCGGTGGAGATGCTGGCACCGAGGACACCGAGATGCATGAATGCGATGAGGAAAATATCCAGCACGATATTCATAACACCGTTGGTCACGGAACAGATCAATCCCATTTCCGGGTGTCCGGTGGTGGAATAATAGGAACCGAAAGTAAACCCGAGAAGATTGAACGGTGTGCAGGTCATAACAATCCGCACATAGATCTTGGAATTCGCCATCAGGGTCTCGTCCGCTCCGAGAAAACGCAGGATCGGCTCGCAGAACACGTTCATGACCAGTGCAATGAGCAGTCCGACCAGTCCGGATATCAGTGCGACGCGGCTGAAGATCCGCTTTGCCTCTTCCTGTTTTCCTTCTCCCATCTTCTGGGCGGACAGTGTGGTAGCTCCGATCGAGAAAAGGTTTGAGAATCCCATCACCACGGCGTTTGCGGGTCCCAGCAGGCTGATGGATGCCAGGGCATGTTCTCCAACATACCGGCTGACAAACAATCCGTCATCCAGCGACTTAAACAACTGGGAAAACAGGCTCTGAAGAATCGCAGGTAAAGCGAATGCAATCAGCTGCGCCATAGAAAAATCCTGTCCGATCCGGTTTTTTGTCTTTTTCTCTTCCATATTTTCCCCATTCAACAGGAAGACGCCGCTCCGTAGGGAGACGACGTCTGTCAATTCTCTCACTATTCTATTATAGCCGATTCACCGGAAAGTGGAAACATAAGTGTCCGGCGTGGAAACCTGCGCATAAGCGCATTCCTCCCCGGCAAAAATGATCCTTGCCAGATGGAGTTTTTCTTCCAGCACCACATGGAAGCCGTCGATGAACAGGCCGTCGTCATGTGCGGCTTCATTGTCCGCTTCCAGATCGATCACTTCCGCCCGTGTTTTCAGAAAATCCTTGTAGAAATTCATCTGTCCCTGAATACCCAGCGCATAGATGACTTTTTCCCATACAGTCCAGTTGCTGTTGAACAGCACGAAGCGGATCTCGATTCCGTTCTCATCGCAGTACCGGATAACTTCTTCCAGACGCTGGCAGTAGTTGTAGCAGCTGTAGTTCTGGCATTCGGGCAGAATGAAATTCACATAGTTCAGAAGATCCTTGCGGTACTGCCCGTCATACTCTTCCGGCGGACGGGTATCCTGATCCAGTGAAGAAGGGTCGTCCAGCCGGATCCGCAGATCTTCCCTGCCGGTTCTATCCGCAATCAGGTCTCGAATCCGGATCCTGCAGTTTAGAAAGGTTTCGTCCCAGTGAACGAAATCCTTGACGAATGCCCAGGGATCCGTCGCCATCCGGACCGCCTCTTCATGACGTCCCTCCGAATAGTGGCCGTCATTCAGAGAATAAAAAGTCAGTCCGAAGACGACCCTGCGGATCTTAGTGTGTTCTGCAGCCCACCAGAAATCCTGGATGTTCTCGTTCAGAGTCGCGCCACCGTAAGCCATCATGGTCCAGTCCCCACCGCCGACGGAAGCGATATAGTCCGTATTGAGGTTGGCGATATGACTGTCCCCGAAGATCAGGTTCTCCGGATGGCGGTTGAGCACCTCCCGCTTGGAAGAGATGGCGCGGTTCATGTACCAGGCGTCCCCTTTCAAACCGAACCAGTCGTATGGCTCAAAAGCAAAGAACCAGGCAAAAAGCAGAACGAAAGGCAGAGCCAGACAAAGGAGTTTCCGAATCACGTGATGTTTCTTCATATCCGTTCCCTCCTCAATAACCCGCATAGATGAAAGATACGGAAGACGCTCCGCTCCCCGTCAGGAAGAAGAACAGCAGGACGAGGATGCCCATGGTGATATACAGGAACCATCGCTCCCTTTCCCCCAGAACATCAAAAGGCGTATCCGTCGCTTCATGCGTCGGTGAAAGACCGGCTCCGATTCTGTCCAATCGTCCCAATACCAGTGCCGCAAAAAGCAGACTGCCGAAAAAGAAAACCAGATACGGCTTCCGTTGGGTGATCCCATTCTGCGCGAGCGTCCCGAGCAGTTTCAATGCGTCAGACAGACTGCCGCCGGCAAAGAGCAAGGACGGTACTTTTCGCACGGTAGCCGGATCCACACGGAAGAAAAAGAAACAGAAGGACCAATAAAGGAAGTTCAGTGTCCTGGCAAACCACGCCCGTGCGGAACACAACCCGATCTGTTTCCGGTAACCGGGATCCCGGTCCTTCACCAGAGCAACACCGATCCGTCCGAGGCCGCAGAGAGCGCCCCAGATCAGATAGCCGATGCCGATACCGTGCCAGAGACCCGAAACCAGGAAAACCAGCATCAGGTTCAGATAAGTGCGCCCTTTTCCCTTTCTGGAACCGCCCAGCGGGAAATACACGTAGTCCCTCAGCCAGTCGGACAGAGAGATATGCCATCTTCCCCACGTCTCGGCAATATCGAGGGAGTAATACGGAAACCGAAAGTTCTCGTCCAGGCGGTAGCCCAGCATACAGGCACAGCCCAGTGCCATGTCCGAATATCCGCAGAAGTCCGCATAGAGCTGGAAAGCATACAGCAAGACCGCGATCCACAGCAGGACTCCTTTCGCCGCTTCCGGGTCACGCCAGATTCCATCCACCAGAATAGCCAGGCCGTCTGCAAGGACCACTTTCCGGAACGCACCGAGCAGGAATCTCCTCAGGCCGCAGATCATGCCGTCATAGTTCATATCCGGGCCTTCACGGTACTGCGGAAGCAGGGAGGTTCGCGCAATTGGGCCCGCAAGGATCTGCGGAAAAAATGCCACGAAAAGCGCAAAAGCGGCGGG
>CAMKDB010000171.1 GCA_946411155.1 uncultured Faecalibacterium sp. | reverse complement strand
TTCGGCGATTCATCCCATGTTTGAAAACACGGGCATTCTCGCTTTATTTGTAAAGACGACACCTGCTGGTACGTCATCATGCAGGAAGGAAAAGTCAAAGAGTCGTATATCGGTGTCAGGAAGGACGGCGTCTGGGAAGATACCTGTATCAAGGGCACCGGAAAAAGAAAAAAGACGAAGGAGATGCCGTCGGGCAGCACCATCCGCCGGATCGCCGGGAAAGCTTATCTCGCGCAGGATGAGCCGTGGGTCAAGGACAGAAAGCCCCGTCTCATCGAGGACGCCCATCCGCACTATCACTATGTCTACGGATTCGGAGACAAGGCGGCGGACGTTTCGGAAAAGTACGGCGTGACGATCGGCTTCTCGGATCTCAGCGATGTCCCCGCGGGATTCCGCCTGCGGTTTCTCTACACGGGGGCCGACGTGGAGATCCCGGACTGATCGGGAAGATGTAATCAATGAGACCTGCAGTGTTCATCCTGATCGCAGCCTGCCTGATGGGCTGCATGTGTATTCTTGTCTCCTGTGCTTCCTTCGCCGATGTCCCGCCGGATGAGGAACTGGCGGAGTCGGTCGCGGGAAAGACCTTCGTCTGGGAGAAAGAAGGCTTTGGCGGCGATTTCACCATCACGCTGGACACAGACGGAAGATACGAATTCTACGAGGGATTCCTCAGCAGCTACATCGGGTCCGGAAACTGGACGGTGGAGGGCGGCGTCCTCACGATGACGGAGGATCCTGAGAACGGATATCCGCTGGAGTTCCGCTTTGAAGTCCGGGACGGGGAACTGTTCTTCCTCGCAGACGGCTCGGACGAATTCATCTATACCGAGGTGGAGGACGGAGACCGGTTCCTCCCGAAAGAGGCATAACAGCGGAAACCGGTGTATCCTGCATGGAGAAGCATGACTAAGAACTGATCGGAGGAGAAAAATGGAGATCGTCCGGATCGACCATACCACGGCGGAGACCGTCGTTCCGCTGATCGCGGCTTTCCGCGTGACTCTTTCCTCGTACCGGGGCATCGCAGCGGAGCCGGACCTTCCGGCTGCGGCGGAGGAGATCCGGGAATTCCTGGATAAGGGATATCCCGTCTACGCCGCCATAGAGGGCGGCGGATGCGCCGGATATCTCGTCTGCCGGATCGAGGAGCCCTGCCTGTGGGTGGAGCATTTCTATGTCCGGGAAACGGCCAGACGGCGGGGCGTGGGAACGATGCTCTTCCGCAAGGCGGAGGAGACCGCCGCGTCCATGGGCGAGGATACCGTGTACAATTATGTTCATCCCAACAACGAGGGCATGATCGCTTTCCTGCGCTCCAGAGGATACACGGTCCTCAATATGATCGAGATCCGGAAACCGTATCGCGGCGAAACGCTGTCCACGACCGTCCATGTGGAGGGAAACGAGTTTGACTACTGAACAGCGGAACAAGGAGAAGAACGGTCCGGCATTTTCTGCCGGCAGAAAGATGATGATCGGAAGAAAGAAAAACTCCAAATTGCGGATCCTGATCCTATCCTTGTGTATCCTGACGCTCCTGTCCGGCTGCGCCGGCGGGAACGGCGGCGGAAGCGGGGAGATCTTTGAGGATATGCAGACGGCTTATGACCGGTCCGGCCTGATGCCCTCCAACATCGGGATCGTCTCGAAAACGGTCACCGGGGATTCCGTGTCGTACGGGGAATTCGGCAGCGGCGTCATCGTGGGAAAGGAAGACGGCGCGTATTACGCCCTCACGGCGGCGCATGTCGTCTCCGGAGAAGGCGTACAGTTGCTCGTTTTCACGGTGAATACCGAGATGGCGGGGGAAGAGATCCCCGGCTACGACGTGCCGGTCCTCCTGACGGAAACGTACGAGTCCATGCTTCCCGCGGAGACGGTGTTCGTCAGCGGCAGGGACGACCTCGCCGTGATCCGCTTCCGAACGGAGGAGGAGCTCGCCGTCGTGCCGATCGCGGCGTCGGACCCGGCGAAAGGGGACCGGATCATGTGTATCGGGAATCCGCAGAGCGACTGGTTCGCGGTCTCGTACGGAACGGTACTCTCGGACACGGAAAAGTTCGGCGAATCTACCGGCTTTCCCAGTAACGCCATGCGGCACAGCGCCTTTATGGACTCCGGCAGCAGCGGCGGCGCGGTGGTGAACGAACGGATGGAACTGGCCGGCATCACGCCGGGCGGATCCTACACGCCGGGCAGCGGCAAGTTCCGCTACGGCGTCCTGATCCCCGCCGGTGAGATCCAACTGTGTCTGGAAGAATGGAAGGATTCCGTCCTGTGACGGAAGAACATAAGGAGAATGATCAATGAGCAATAACAGAAAAGAAGGCAAGACGACGGTCGTGGAGAAGACCGTGCGTTCCGGGATCTCTTTCGGCAGCGCGCTGGCGATGGTGATCAGCTATACCGCGTGGCATTCCATCGGATGGGCGATCTTCCACGGCCTGCTCAGCTGGGTGTATGTGATCTACTACGCCCTCGTCCACTGATTGGAGGAGCGGGAAAACAGGATGCGGGTCCGGAAAGCAACAGGGGAGGAGATGCTCCGGCTGTGGGGATATGCGGACGCGGGTTCCGCGCCGCCCACGGTAAAGTTTTTCCACGCCAATCTGTCCTCCGGCAATTCCTTGTTCTGGACGATCGAGCGGGAGGACGGTGAACTGATCGGGGAACTGTACGCATTCCTGGATCTTGGCGATACCGACTTCGCGGACGGAAAGGACACGGCATACCTGTGCGCGTTCCGGGTGAAAGAAGGATACCGGGGACAGGGACTGGGCAGCGAATTGCTGGAACATGCGCTGTCCGAACTCCGGGAGATGGGTTTCCGCAGCGCCACCATCGGCGTGGGAAAGGACGAGCCCCGGAATCTGAGACTGTACCGGCGTTTCGGGTTTCTTTCGATGGTCAAGGAATGCCATTACGACCCATGTGGGATGGACACGGATATGCAGCCGGTGTACGAAGAGGACGCATGGTGGCTGCTATCGAAGGATCTGTGAGAATAAACATCCACCGGCCTAGCCGGTGGTTTTTCATATGCGGGCAAAGCCCTCTG
>CAMKDB010000170.1 GCA_946411155.1 uncultured Faecalibacterium sp. | reverse complement strand
GGAAATGAAAGGTGAAAGGTGAAAAGTGAAAGATGAAAATTGATAATTTATGAAAAATATTGCATTTATCATCAATCCCGTCTCGGGAAGCAAAGAAACGCAGAACGCGAAGAAGAAACTGCCGAAATTGATCATGCAGACTCTGGACAGCGCACAATGGCTGCCGAACATTGCCTTCACGGAATATGCCGGCCATGCCACGGAGATGGCTTATCAGTTTGCGAGAATGGGATTTGACGCCGTGGTAGCGGTAGGAGGCGACGGAACAGTCAACGAAGTGGCAAAGGGAATAGTGAAAGGTGAAAAGGGAAAGGTGAAAGGTGAAAGGAGCACGGCGTTGGGTATTATCCCAATGGGCAGCGGAAACGGTTTCGCCCGCCATCTGGACATCCCTGTCCGCCCGCAGAAAGCGATAGAGATGCTGAACCACTCGGAGCCGATCTGGGTGGACTACGGTACAGCTAACGGACGTTTGTTCATCAGCACCTGTGGCACGGGTTTTGATGCACTTATTGCGGACCATTTCGCAGGAAGCAACAAACGCGGTTTTTCCGCTTACCTGCAAAACATCCTGCATGACGTGTTCAACTACACGCCGCAGACCTATCACCTCATCGGCGACGGGCTGGATGTCACCCATAAAGCGTTCCTCATTACTTTTGCGAATGCCAACCAATGGGGTTACGAGGCGCTGATCGCACCCAAAGCCAGCGTGCAGGACGGAAAAATGGATATCATGCTGATGTCGAGCCATGCAATATTAGGCAGCGCATCTCTCGCCCTGCGGCTCTTTGCCGGAAGTATTGACGACAGCCATTTTATGAACACGATACGGGCAAAAGAAGTGACGCTCGAACGCGAAACGGCTGCGCCATTCCATATAGACGGAGACCCGGTGGAAATGGAGAAAGACATCCATATCAAAATCATTGAAGACGGACTGCGCGTTCTCGTAGAGAAACGGTTTTGAGTCATAAGGTGAAAGGTGAAAGGTGAAAAGTGAAAGATGAAAGGAGAATTATGGAACTGAAAATAATCAATAAGAGCAGCAACCCTCTGCCGAAATACGAGAGCGCACAGGCTGCTGGAATGGACATCCGTTGTAACATCAGCGAACCTGTCACGTTAGCGCCCATGGAGCGTAAACTCATTCCTACGGGGCTTTTTATCGAACTGCCGGCAGGCTTTGAAGCGCAGATCCGTCCGAGAAGCGGACTGGCTCTCAAACGCGGTTTGACCGTACTGAACACACCGGGCACTATCGATGCCGACTACCGGGGAGAAATAGGTGTGATCCTCATTAACCTGAGCGGAGAGGCACAGACCATCGAACCGGGAGAACGTATCTGCCAGATGGTTATTGCCAGACACGAGACACCGGAAGTGGTAGAAGTGACCGAACTGACCGACACGGAACGCGGAGCCGGAGGATTCGGACATTCAGGGAGAAAGTAAGCCCCACCCGACCTCCCCATAGAGGGGAGGAGATAAAAAATGAGGAAGATATATATACTCATATTAGTCATATTGCTATCCCTCCCCCTCCATGGGGGAGGCAAGGTGGGGGCGTCCGTGGAGCAGCTGCAGCAGTTCACGTACTATTGGTATGCTGCGCGGCAGGCGATAGAGGAAGAACGGTATGCGGACGCATACGCCTTGCTGCAGTTCTGCAATGCCATCAAACCGGATGACCCGCAGACGCTGACTTTTATGGGGGTGCTATATCAGGGTATAGGAGACGAGATACGGGCTAATGATGCGTTCAAGAGAGCATACGAACTGGCGCCGGATGATTGCTGGCAACGCTATCTGGAGCCGCTCAAACAGCAATACATCGAGCAGAAAGAATGGAAAAAAGCGCTGAAGACGCAGGACGAGATTGATAAACGTCAGGGCAAATACGATGCCTACAGCGCACTCACCCGTTACCGCGTGTATGCGATGTGGGGGAAACCGAAAAAAGCCGTTGCGGCAATAGACAGCTATCTTGAGATAGAACCGACAGACGTCCGTTTTCTGCTCTTTAAACTGGACCTCATGGAACGCATGCATGCACGTCCGAAAGAGCTGTACGTGCTCTATGACCGGATTTTGGAAATCACGCCCTATAACCTTATGGTGCTGAATAACTACGCATGGCTGCTTGCGATCAGTAACGGGGATCTGGTCAAAGCGGAACGGATGAGCCAGATTACCATCAAAGAAGAACCGTATAACCCTACTTATCTTGATACTTACGGGTGGATCATGTATCTGAAAGGGCAGAACGAACTGGCGGCATTCTATCTCAACAGAGCCTTGCAGAATGCTACGGACAGCAACCGGAAAGTCATTCAGGAGCACCTGATTAAGGTGAAAGGTGAAAGGTGAAAGGTGAAAAGTGAAAGGTGAAAGGTGAAAGCAAAAAGATGAAAATTGAAAGAATAATAATCATGCTGATAGCAGCCGTGGTTCTGGCGAGCTGCGGAGCAAAGAAACAGGCTGTCAGCGATCAGCCGTCAGAAGTCAGCCAGGAACCGGAAGAACCGGCTTGGCATACTTGTCTCATTCAGGGGGCAAGAGCGGTTGTATATACCGAGACCGACAAGATCTCTGCCGCTGTTACGATGCAGACCGTGCGCGACTCGATGATTGTGATTACGGTCATGCCGATGTTGGGAATCGAGATGGCGCGGCTTGAAGCAACGCCGATGGAGTTGACCGCTATCGATAAGATCCATGGACAATACGCCGAACTGACGTACGCCGAACTGAACCGGAAACTGACGCCGAGTCTGAACTGGGATGTCCTGCAGCAGATCAGTACAGGCGAACTGCCGCTGGGAGAAGAAAAAGCACGGATGATGTACTCCTTCGGAGACAAGACGATCGAGATTGTCATTGACTATACGCCGCGCAGACTCGATGTGCCCGTTCGGATAGGAAATATCAACAAGAACAGATATACAAAAGTAGATGTATCGAGATTCCTTTAATATAAAAAGACTCTTCGTCCTCTCTCTTATACTATGCTGCCTGTTGCCGGCCTTCAGCGAAAGCGTGAAGGATCTGCAGAAGAAACAGAAAAAGCTGCAACAGGAGATTGAGCAGACCAACAAAATGCTCAAGCAGACCAAGACGGACGAGAAAGCCACGCTGAACAAGTTGCAGTTGCTGGGTCAGAATATCCAAAACCAAAAGAAACT
>CAMKDB010000169.1 GCA_946411155.1 uncultured Faecalibacterium sp. | reverse complement strand
GTATCTGGAGATCGGTGTGGGCATGAATACGCCGGTCATCATCAAATATCCTTTCTGGCAGATGACGGATGACGGTCCGAATGCGTTTTATGCCTGTCTCAATTACAGTGAGGCATATTGCCCGGTTCAGATCGAAAAGAAATCGGTCTGTATCAACGGAGACAGCGGACAAGCGATCCGCGAGCTTCTGGGGTGAAACGAACAAACGGATATCATTAAGACGGAAAAACAGCCTGCAGCGCGCGTTTCGGCGCCATGCAGGCTGTTTCTGTATGTTTTCTGTTATTTCTTTGCCGTGAGCAGATCGCTGAGTTTCTTTCCGTAGAAGAAATCATGCGTCAGCTTGTCATATTCCGCCCAAAGGGGGAGGGTCTCGCAGATGTCGGCACGGGGACAGGGGAGCGCATCGTCCAGCAGGCAGGCGACTGTGGCGAGCGGACCTTCCATCAGTTCGAGCACTTCGCCCACCGTATATTCTTCCGGTCTCCGGACCAGTTTGTAACCGCCGCCTTTACCGCTTGCTCCGACGAGGAGACCGCCGGAGACCATGTCCTTCACGATGATCTCAAGATATTTCTTGGAGATCGCCTGTCTTTCCGCAATATCTTTCAGCGGGATATAGCCGCCGTCCTCGTGCTCTGCGAGATCGATCAGCACGCGGATCGCGTATCTTCCTTTCGTCGAGATCATGGGAAAGTCCTCCTTGCTGCTTATACCTGATTATACAGTAGGTAAATAGGTAAAACAACCCTCGTAAAGATAAAACCTATTGACATAGTAGGTAAATGCCAATAGAATACCAGTAGATTGAAAGAAAGGAACGAAAGATCGATGATCTATGCGGATAACGCTGCCACAACGAAAATGAGCGATCTCGCCATTGAAACGATGACAGCGATGCTGAAAGAGGTATGGGGCAATCCATCCAGCCTGTACGTGCGCGGACAGAACGCGAAGGAAGTGCTCGAGAAGGCTAGAGAAGAGGTTGCTTCCGTGATCGGCGCTTCGCCCAGGGAGATCTATTTTACATCCGGCGGAAGTGAGGCGGACAATCAGGCGATCCGCTCTGCGGCGGAACTGGGTGCGAAGCAGGGAAAGCGCCATATCATCTCAACGGCTTTTGAACATCATGCCGTACTTCATACGCTGAAACGGCTGGAACAGGAAGGATTCGAAATCACACTGCTGGACGTTCATGAGAAGGGGATCGTTGAGCCGGATGAAGTGGAAGCTGCCATCCGGGACGATACCTGTCTTGTTACGGTGATGTATGCCAACAACGAGATCGGTACGATCCAGCCCATCCGGGAGATCGGAGCGGTCTGCAGAAAAAAGAAGGTTCTGTTCCATACGGACGCCGTACAGGCTATGGGGCATATTCCGGTCAATGTGGTGGAGGATAATATCGATATGCTCTCCGCCTCCGGGCATAAATTCCACGGACCGAAAGGCGTGGGGTTCCTCTATGTGAGGAAGGGCGTCAGGCTGCTGAACCTCATCGAAGGCGGCGCACAGGAAGCGGGGAAACGTGCCGGAACCGAGAATGTCCCGGGGATCGCGGCGATGGCAGCGGCGCTGAAAGAAACGGACGCTGGAAGAGAGGAACATGCAAAGCATCAGATCCTGATGCGCGACCGTCTGATCGAGGGACTGAAACAGATCCCGCATTCGGCACTAAATGGCGATCCTGTCCGCAGACTTCCGGGCAACGTAAACTTCTGTTTTGAGGGCATCGAGGGTGAATCCCTGCTGCTCCTTCTGGACGACAAAGGTATCCAGGCTTCTTCCGGCAGCGCGTGTACTTCGGGATCTCTGGATCCCAGCCACGTCCTGCTGGCCATCGGCAGAGTTCACGACGTCGCCCACGGTTCTCTCCGCCTGACGATCGGAGAGGATATCACGGAAGAGGAGATCGATGAGATCATCCGCGCTGTCAGTGAAGTCGTGGCATATCTCCGCGGGTTCTCTCCCATCTGGAGAGATCTGATGGAAGGAAAAAAGGAATTCATTCTGTGAGGAGGCATACAGATGGCTTTATATAGTGAAAAAGTGATGGATCACTTCCGCAATCCGCGCAACGTCGGCGTGATCGAGGACGCGAACGGAATTGGGGAAGTAGGCAACGCGAAATGCGGGGACATCATGAAGATGTATCTGAAGATCGAGGACGGTATCGTCGAAGACGTGAAATTCGAGACTTTCGGATGTGGAAGCGCCATTGCGTCCAGTTCCATGGCGACGGAACTGATCAAGGGCAAACCCGTCACAGAGGCGATGAAACTGACCAACAAGGCAGTGGCGGAAGCATTGGACGGTCTGCCGGCATACAAGATGCACTGCAGCGTCCTTGCTGAGGAAGCGATCCGGTCCGCGCTGGAAGATTACGAGAAAAAAACAGGAAATAAGATTGAGGAGTAAAAAAATGGGAATTATCTATAAGGGAACACTCGGCCTGATCGGAAACACACCTCTGGTCGAGGTAACGAATATCGAGAAGGAACTGGGACTGGAAGCGACGGTCCTTGTCAAACTGGAATACTTCAATCCCGCGGGCAGCGTCAAGGACAGGATTGCCAAGGCGATGATCGAGGACGCGGAAGAGAGAGGTCTGCTGAAGGAAGGTTCTGTGATCATCGAACCGACATCGGGCAATACGGGCATCGGTCTCGCATCCATCGCGGCTGCGAAAGGTTACCGCATTATCCTCACCATGCCGGAGACGATGAGCGTGGAACGCCGGAATATCTTGAAAGCTTACGGTGCGGAACTGGTCCTCACGGATGGCACGAAAGGAATGAAGGGCGCCATCGCCAAAGCGGATGAACTGGCTAAGGAGATCCCGAACAGTTTCATTCCTGGACAGTTCGTGAACCCGGCGAACCCGGCGATCCATAAGGCGACTACCGGTCCCGAGATCTGGAACGATACCGACGGTGCGGTCGATGTCTTCATCGCCGGCGTAGGGACCGGAGGCACGCTGACAGGCGTGGGCGAATATCTCAAGGAGAAGAAGCCTTCGGTGAAGATCGTCGCGCTGGAGCCTGCGGATTCCCCGGTCCTCTCGGAGGGAAGATCCGGCGCACACAAGATCCAGGGCATCGGTGCGGGATTCGTTCCCGAGGTGCTCAATACATCTATCTATGACGAGATCTATAAGGCTTCCGCTCAGGATGCTTTCGAGACGGCAAGGCTTCTGGCAAAGAAGGAAGGGATCTCGGTGGG
>CAMKDB010000168.1 GCA_946411155.1 uncultured Faecalibacterium sp. | reverse complement strand
CGATGTGGTGTTTATTTGCAGCGAAGTGGATAAGATTTCTGCCTTCCCAATATGTTGGCATCTCATATTTCAAAGACATAAGTTTACCGCTCCTTTTATGGGTTCTGAGAATTACTTCCAAATCAATACTTCAGAATGATCGAATAGTCCATCAGGCAGTGCAGAAGCACGGGAAGCCAGATCGAGCCGGACTTTTCCTTGAAAAGCTGCAGCAGACAGCCACCGAAGACATATCCCAAAAGAATCCCGTTGAACAGGAAGTTGAGCAATACTCCACTGCTGATTTTGCCCCATCCCGCATAGTTGAACAGATGCGGCAGAGCAAAAAAGAAGTTCGGCAGGAGATAGCGCAGCAGCCATGAAGCATCCCGCAGGAAATAGGTACATGCATCGCGGATGACGAATTCTTCCGCAAAGGCGACGATCACCAGATAGTAAAACAGGCTGAGCAGGATGGAACCCTTGTCCGGTTTTAAGATCAAGCCGTAAACGGTGAGACCAATGATCGCTGCAGCAAGGATAGCCGCAGTGATCCGCTGCCATTTCCCTTTGAGCGTCATATACATGCTTGGGAAGAAATCTCTTTTCAGCATCAGAGCAAACAGGATCAATAAAACAGCCGGAAACAGGAATTCCAGCAGACACTGTATCAGAAAAGCCGCCGGCTGTCCGGAGGATAGGCGCACGGAGATTGCTTCGCCGTTCTGAATTCTCCGGTAAAGCAGGAAAACATCCTGGAACTGGATTATACCGATTGCCGCCGCGGCGAGTATCCCCGGCAGATTGATTCTTTTTTCTTTTTCTTTCTTACTTCTCATGATTGTCATTCACCGCAACATCAGCGCCATGATGCCGGACAGCATTGCACAGAGAATCGCAAAGCCGACGGTCTCCATGAGCCATTTGCCGATCTTGTCCTTCGTATTGATGTACGGTTTCATATCATCTGTACCGGGGATCTCCCAGGCCTTCGTGTGGCCGACCCAGTACTTGTCGATCAGCAGCCGGTCGATCAGGTTCACGATAACATCATACTTCATGAAATTAATCTTCCTTTCTCCGCTCCCCGCCAGCCTTTGATGGCAGTGTGGGTGCCTTGGTGTATCACTGAAACTGGAGTTTATCTGGCTTTTTCTCTTTTTCGGATATCGGCAGTATCTTGAACCGCCTTTGGCAGCCATTCGGCACCGACATAGTCAAAGGGAATCACCAACTCCTGAATTTTGTCTTTAGGGCTCGGCCTTTTGATATCTTCTGGCAAATACCCCAATGCAACTTCACGCAGGGAAAGAACGCTGTCATGTATCCAGCCGACAGCTTGGCCATCGCAGTAAAGGCAATAACAGCCAAACATCTTTTTGACTTCAACATTCAACCCACTAAGATGATCCAGCCATTCCTTAACTATGGTTTCTTCTTCAAAAGCCATCCGTTTTCCCTCCGCAAATCATCTACCTTCGGACATCGAAACTACAGTTACAGCCCGATTTGACAACAATCCGACAGTCTCAACTTCTCGAAAACCATCAAATGACAACAGGCAGAGAGTCTCAATCTCCGATTCTTGCCCTTGACAGTAAACCGAGAGTTACAGTATCGGATTTTTCGATTTTTGCCCTCTCGCTCTGCGGAAACTTATCCACACTCCCGCTGACGGTCAAAATCCGAAAAAGCCCTTATTTCAAGCCATTTTCAGCACTTTACCCTCATTTCCTTGACAGCAGAACGACGGTCTCCACATGTTTTGTCCGGGGGAACATATCGAACGGCTGAATAGATTGTATTCTATATCCGTTCTGGCTCAGATAGTATAGATCTCGTGCTAGTGTTGCAGGGTTGCATGAAACCATAATTAAGGATAGACTTTTGCTTCTTACGAGTTGTTCGAGCACTTCTATCGAGCATCCTTTTCTTGGTGGATCTGTAATGATTACATTAGGAATAATATTCTGATTAATCAACGAAGTGACTTTCTGCGAGTCTCCGAGGATAAAATGAGCATTCTTTCTTCCCATATGTTCAGAAGAATTAATCGCACTGCGGATTGCATCTTCAACAATTTCGATGCCATATAGTTCTTGTTCTTCCTTGGACACGGAAAGACCGATGGTTCCAGCCCCACAATACAGATCAAAAATGGTTTGGCAATGAGTGTCCATCTCAATTAAGCTTTTGATATATGAATATAAAATCTCAGTTGCAGAGTGGTTTATCTGAAAGAATGACAGTGGGGAAACATCAACTGGGACGCCAAGGATTTCATCGTGAATAGCGTTTGTGCCAAACAATATATGGATTTCAGGAGAAAGAATGGTGTTACCTCTTTTTCTGTTAATTGAAATACTGAAAGACCTAATTTCCTTATGAGATTCAGTTAATTCTTTTACTATTTCGTCAGAATGAGGCAGAGATGGACTGTTTATCACCAAACAGACCAGAATCGATTTATCTATGGAACTCTGCCTGATCAATAGATGCCGTGCAATTCCTTCGTGGGCAATTTCATCATATGCGCTGATGTGGTATTTGCTTAACACTCTGCAGATATCAACAGCAATATCGTGAAACTCCACCGGTTGCAATTTGCAAGGAGCATGAAAAGGAAGAAGACGATGAGACCTGGGAGCATAGAAGCCCGGAACAAGATCAGAACCAGCAGTACCAATAGGAAATTGTGCTTTATTTCTGTAAAACTCCGTCATCCCGCCATGCAGAATAGGTTTCACCTCAAGATCGATTTTCCCAATCCGGTTGATACAATCCTTTACGAATTGCTGCTTAGCAGTGAGTTCAGCCTGATATGAAATATGACGGAAGCAACACCCTCCACATTTTTCAAAGAGATCACAGTCAACAGGAATTCGATCAGAAGATGGAGAGATTATTTCGATAATTCTTCCGTAACTATAGGACTTCTCGACGCGTTCAATTCGTATAAGAATATCGTCTCCTATTGCTGAATAGGGGACGAAAACGGGGATTCCCTCAACATGTGATACACCGTTGCCATCGTTGGAGATAGATTCGATGTTTACCCTGTATTTCTCGTTTTTCTTCATTTGGCTTTACCACCAAAACAAAAATGATGTATTATTCTAGCACGTATGTTATATAGAAGTAAAAATGAGAGAACGATTCCTCAAAAAAATCTGAAAAAATTTGAAAATAGATGTTGACATTCGAAAACTTGGTTGATAGAATATAAATCACGCTGCGCACGACAAAAGCGTAGCACAAACTCGGACCTTGAAAATTAAACAATATCACGAAGTGCAAAACCCTTGTCA
>CAMKDB010000167.1 GCA_946411155.1 uncultured Faecalibacterium sp. | reverse complement strand
AAAAGACTATCTTGAACACCTGAAAAACGGGGAAAACAATGGATAATGATGTCCGCCGCGGCCTGAAACGCCACAAATTCGTCTATCACTTTTTAAGGATCCTCATCGGATGGCTGCTTGCGGCGATCCAGAATTTCACCTACACACCTTACAAGATAAAGGAAAGTCCCGTACTGATCCTTTCCAATCACAATTCGGACTTTGATCCCTTCCTGATGATCATCGGTCTGAAAAAACACTTCAAGTTCGTTGCCAGTGCGAATATCATGTCCGGTCCCATAGGCAAACTGATTGCTTTCCTGGTCGGCCCCATCCCCAGGGAAAAGGGAGCTTCAGCTGATCAGACAGTCCAGCTCATCGTAGATAACCTGAATGCAGGCATCGACGTCGCGATGTTCCCCGAAGGGAACAAATCCTGGGACGGCTCCACCGGATTCATCTCCAAAAGAACTGCTGAGATCTTCAAGATGACCAAATGCGGACTGGTCACCTACCGTCTGGACGGCGGTTATCTGCGTTCTCCCCGGTGGGCAAAAGTTCCGCGCAGGGGTTCCGTACACGGCCGGGTCGTAAATGAGTATTCCTATGAACAGCTCAAGGATCTCTCCGTCGATGAAATCTATCAGATCATCGTGGACGACCTGCAGGTTGACGCCTTCAATTATCAGGACACCCACCGCATCAGATATATCGGGAAGTCCCTAGCAGAAGGGATCGGGAACCTTGCGTTCCTTTGTCCGGTCTGCCACAGATTTGATTCCATCCATGCAAAAGGAGATGAATTCTGGTGTGACTGCGGAATGAAAGCAGTATATGACGAGTACGGATATCTGCATGGGGATAAACTCATCGATCTGGACAACACCATAAAGTGGAACCGGTTCCAGAAACACTGGCTTGCCCGACACAAAAACGAGCTCAAAGCGCAAACCGACCAACCGATTTCCCAGGACGATGATCTTCGTTTCTGCCATGTCGTCAACAATGAACGGGTCTTGTTGGGAGAGCACATCAAAGCACAGTTGTTCGGAGACCGTATTCTCCTGAAAAACGGCAACCGGGTTGAAAAAACGTTTTTCTGGAACAAGATCACTAAGATTGGCATGTTCCGCAACAACAGCCTGTTCTTTACCTACGGTGGGGAACGTTATGAACTGGACAGGCCGTCTGGGTTTTCTCTGCTGAAGTATTTCTCCCTGTGGAGGGTTCTTACGGACAAGACTCTCGTTTAAAAACGCATCTTTCTGCGGAAAGGAAATCACTTTGAAGATCGCCATCATCACCGGAGGAGGCTCCGGGCTTGGAGCCGTTTATCTTTCCGTCATCCGGCAACGTCACCCCGAGCTGGATGAGTACTGGATCCTGGATATCCAGAAAGAAAAACTGGAAGCTGCTGCCGGACAGGATGCGAAGATCCGTCCTGTCGCGCTCAATCTGGCAGATCCGGATGCGTACCCCTTTCTGCGCAGCATATTGGAGGAGCATCATGCCGATGTCCGCATTCTGATAAACAATGCCGGCGTCGAAACCGTCTCCCCTTTTGAAGATGCTCCCGAATCAAAACTCGTGAATACCGTCCGGGTAAACGCTGAAGCGGTCATGCGTATCGACAAGACCTGTATTCCCTTCATGCGCAAAGGAAGTTTCATCATCCACACCGCTTCGATCTACGCTTTCTCTCCGATCCCCGGCGACGCGGTGTATGCTGCATCCAAGGCGTTTGTCCGTTCCCTTTCCCTTTCCCTCCATGAGGAATTGAAACAAAGAGGGATCAATGCGATGGTCCTCAATCCGGGAGGCATGAAGACAGCGCTGGACAGAAGCGATCTGCGCAAAAAAGGCTTCTCCATGCCGTATCTGGATATGAAAAAGGTCGCAGAAGGCGCGCTGACGCAGGCAGAGAAGGGAAAAGCTTCTTATATTCCGCACGTTTATTACCGCTTCTACTCGCTGTTCTGCAAACTGCTCCCCGCCTCCCTAACTGCCCGGATCCTCGGGAGTAAATACCGATGATCCCGCAACAACAATAAAAGAATAAAGAAGTGTTTCCATGCCGCATCCATGCACGGGAACACTTCTTTTAGCTTCAGATCATTTTATTCATGTTCCAGGACACCCCCGCGCAGATATAGGCGCACATCCGCCCGTTCCGGAAGGAACATATCGTGTGTCACAACGATTACCAGTTTTCCATGATCGTGTGCCAGGGAGCTGAGGATGTCCGCGATTGCGCGCGACGTGGCCTTGTCGAGGTTTGCAGTAGGTTCATCCGCAAGGATCACCGGATTATTCAACGCCATCGCCCGTGCGAACGCGACACGTTTCTGTTCTCCTCCGGAACACTCCGAGGGAAAGTGCGACAGGAGTTCCTCATCCAGTTTGACATCGGAAAGATATTCTGCCGCCTTCTTTTTTGCCGCGGAAGCATCCTCACCCTTCAGGAGCATCGGATACATGACATTTTCCAGCACTGTACGCCCTTCAAACAGATGGTTTCCCTGCGATACCGTCGCTGCAATGTTCCTCCGGTACTCTGTCAGATTCCGGACCGGCTGACCGTCCATGAAAAGCCCGCCCTTCGTCGGCAAAGCAAGACCGGAAAGCAGGGCAAGCAGCGTGCTCTTTCCGACACCGGATTCACCTTCGATCGTCGTCAGCTTTCCGGATTCGAAAGACTCGGATACATTCTGAAAGATCATCCGCTTTCCTCGAGGATATTTGAAAGATACGCCTTTCAGTTCCAGTTTACTCATATTCTTTCTCCCTTAACAAAGTCTGAGGATCGATAGCGCAGATGATACCGGTCACAAAAGCAGTTAGTGTCACAGTACCCAGAAAATGCCATAAAATCATGAGCCGGGAAATATGCTTTCCGAGTGAAGTAAGCAGCAGAATGACGACGCAGATGTAGCCGGGCATGCACAGCAAAAGCGTCGGCAGCCATATCCCGAAAAAGACAGCGGTACGGCTGTCTCCGAGAAACCGCCGCACTCCGATCTCGTTCCGGAACCCGAGAACGGCAAGGAGCTCGATCACATACGCCACGATGGGCAGCACCATGCGAAACAGTCTTCCAAAGAACTCCGCAGAGGCGATTGATTTTTCCAGCGGCTTCAGCATGCCGTCGATCTCCGAGGCATTATAGTTGACCGTGACATCCCTGTTTCTGTCGTAAGGATTCGGTGTGTTGAGCAGCGCCTGCAGTTTCTGTTCGATCTCAGCCAACATCGGATTGTATTCTTTTTTCAGACTGAAATGAAGATCCGTCATATCGAAGTCCGAAGCATAGGCAACATAGATCCAGTCATAGAGTTTAT
>CAMKDB010000166.1 GCA_946411155.1 uncultured Faecalibacterium sp. | reverse complement strand
TTTGATGAAGACGTATTCTCAAGAGTCTATGATTTCAAGGCGGATATGCAGGGTGTTATCCTGCAGTCCTCCATAGATGAGAATGCTGGTGAGTATGTAAGCGGTAGTTATGAAGCGCCTCTTCCCGGGTTTGTGGTCTATTCCACCGACGGCCTTGAAGGAGTCACGGAAGCTGACGTGACCCGGAAGATGTTCGACCAGAGTTCCTATATCAAGAACAACCTGCGTCTTCGCAGCACAGTCGCTGCAGGGGACGATCTTTACAAACTGGTTACCAATGATACGTGGAAACTCTGCTTCCCAGTGGATGACCGTCTGAAAGCGGACCTGGAGGGCAAGACCAAGATCAGCATCCGCTTCCTGAAGGACAACAATTCATTTTCGGCTCCTCTTGAACTTACGAAGGGTTCGGACGGCCTGTACGGGGTCGTGACGATGAAGAGTTCCCTGGTCCGATACGTAACAGACCGGTATCTGGATGTCGAACTGATCCTGGACCGTACCAAAGGACTGAAGATCCCCGTTTCATCCATAACGGAGAAGTATTTTGTCCGCATCCCGGAGGAGTATGTTACGGAAAATGAGAACTCGGATTCAGAAGTATACCTGATCCGTGAGACTTTCGCGAAGGACGGCTCATCATCCACTTCGAATGTGACAGCGACCGTTTATTCCAGAAATGAGAAAGAGGGTTATTACCTGATCAACCCCGGCCTTTTTGATGAGGGAGACTATGTTGTGATGCCCGGTACATCCCGGAAGTATCAGATCTCTGAAGACGTTTACGAGACGATTCAGGGTGTATACAACATCAACAAAGGTTATGCGGTCTTCCGCGAAGTTACGATCGTTGATGAAAATGAAGAGTTCTGTATCGTAGACCCGACGGATACATACGGACTGTCAGCCCATGACCGGATCGTGCTGGACGCGTCTGAAGTCAAGGATGACGAGATCATCAACTGAAGGGATGCGTGATCATAATCCGTGTTCATAATTATGAAAATGTGAGTATTGAAAAATGAGTGTTACAGAGAACATAAATATTGCAGAGAATCTGAAAGATGTTGAGAGGCGTATCCGCGAGGCGTGCGCAAGAAGCGGCCGCAGGAGAGAGGACGTCACCCTGATCGCTGTCAGCAAGACCAAGCCTGTATCCATGATACAGGAAGCAGCTGCGGAAGGGGTTGTTGATTTCGGAGAGAACAAGCCTCAGGAACTGAGGGATAAATATGACGAACTGCCGAAGGATCTTCGCTGGCATATGATCGGCAATCTTCAGCGCAACAAAGTAAAATATGTTGTCGGAAGAGCTGTCATGATCCATTCGGTGGGTTCGCTTAAACTTGCAGAAACGATCGAGAAGGAGGCGGCAGGAAAAGACATTCTGATGCCGTGTCTGGTTGAAGTGAATATGGCCGCAGAAGAGTCCAAGGGAGGAATCGCTCCGCAGGATGCAGAAGAGTTTGTCCGCCGTATCGCGGAGTTTCCGCACCTTAGGATGAAGGGCTTTATGACGATCGCTCCCTATGTGGAAGATGCGGAATTGAACCGTGTTCATTTCCGCGGACTGCGCAATTTGGCGGTTGACATAGGTCGTAAAAACATTGATAATATAATGGTTAACGAACTTAGTATGGGTATGACTGGGGATTTTGAAGTAGCGATTGAAGAAGGTGCTACACTGGTCCGTGTGGGAACAGGGATCTTTGGGGAGAGGAATTACAATTTATGAGTGTTTTCGACAGATTTCTGAATTCTATCAAACTGAATGATGACGACGATCTTGACGACGACGAATACTTTGATGACGATGACAGCGGTCTTGACGACGCACCTCCGTCCAGACGTTTTCTTGCCCGCGATGAAGACGAGGATGAATTTGAAGAAGAGGAGCCGATCAGGCCTGTAAGACAGCCTGAAGCACCGGCACCTTCGCCCAGAGGGTTCCGCAGAGCAAGATCACAGTCGACAAGAGAGAGGGAATCCAAGGTATCCGCGTTCCGTCCGAGAAAGATCCAGGAAGAACCGGAACCGACCAACAACTTCTCTGTATGTGTGATCAGGCCCAAGTCCATGGAAGACGCGCTTCAGATCGCTCAGATGCTGATCGCACACTGCACGGTCATCCTGAATCTTGAAGGACTTGACCTTGACGTCTCACAGAGAATATTCGACTTTGCGTCAGGCGCATGCTGTGCCATCCGCGGACGTCTCGACAAGATCAGCAATTATATCTTCGTCCTGACACCGCATGGTGTGGATATCACCGGAGAATTCCAGGAGATCCTGACCGGTGCATTCGATCCGGAACTGGACCTTGGTGATGATATCTGATCAGATGCGAAAGCAAAAGGCAGTGAAGGCAGTAATCTATTAATTCAGTTATGCTGATCCAGGCGCCGCAGGAAAAACCTACGGCGTCTTTTTTACACTGTAAACAGCTGTATGATGGAGTGGTTATGGCAGACAAAAAGAATGTAAATGTAACAGATACGATCGATGTGAAAAAGGACCACAGGTTTGCATATCACATCTATCCGAAAACGTCCTTTGACGAACTTCCGGAATGCATGAAAGAACTGGACTGTGAAGGCCGCAGGATCGTTGTCGTAACAGACAGCAATGTTGAGAAACTGTATCTGGAAGAAGTCATGGGGAAACTTGAAGGCGTATGCGCCAGAGTGTCGTCCTGGACTATCCCTGCGGGTGAATCCCACAAGAATCTGGATGAGATCCGCCGTATCTACACATATCTGATCGAGGAGAAGCTGGACAGGAAAGATATCCTTGTTGCTCTCGGCGGGGGCGTGGTCGGTGATATGACCGGCTTTGCCGCGGCAACCTATCTGCGAGGGATCAGGTTTGTCCAGATCCCGACGACACTGCTTTCCCAGGTGGATTCTTCGATCGGCGGTAAAACAGGCGTTGATTTTGACTCCTACAAGAACATGGTCGGGGCGTTTCACCAGCCGGCAATGGTCTACCTCAATATCGATACGCTGAAGACACTTGATGAAACCCAGTTTGCCAGCGGTATGGGAGAAGTTCTTAAACACGGACTCATCAAGGACGCAGCATATTATGAATGGTGCCTGGACCACATGAGTGAGATTGAAGAGCGCGATCCTGATACTCTGCTGGAGATGGTCGTACGCAGCGTCCATATCAAGCGCAGGGTAGTGGAGAAAGATCCCCATGAAAAGGGAGAGCGGGCTCTGCTGAACTTCGGCCATACTGCGGGACATGCGATAGAGAAACTGAAGAATTTTGAGCTGTCCCACGGAGAATGCGTTACACTCGGCATGATCGCAGCTTC
>CAMKDB010000165.1 GCA_946411155.1 uncultured Faecalibacterium sp. | reverse complement strand
TGCGGATGCGTACGGGAAACAGTTGCTTGCCGGACCGATCGAAGTAATGGAGGAGTCCGGTTCTATCGGTGCGGTGGTGCGCAAATATGAAGACTGCCGAAGATGGACGGTCATAACCAATGACGGACGGACGCTGCTTTTGGACTACGACGGATTTGTGATCATTAAATAATTACTGAGGAGCCTATAGTATATGAAAATAGCGATCGTACTCTTGCTGCTGGTGGGTCTTGCGGTTTCTTTGGTATCATGCGGAGTCAGGCTCCGGCTTGAATTTGAAGACGGAAACAGGTACCAGGTGGGGGAATTCCGGGATGTGCAGGGGATACAGAATCTGGATGTGGAATGGGTTTCAGGTTCTGTCCGTGTAATCGCGGACAACGTTTCCGGAATCAGCGCTGCTGAAAGTTCATCTGATAAGATTCCTTTAGATCTCGTGATGCGTTACTGGGTCGACGGAGAAACGCTCCATATCCGCTTCGGCAAAGACGGCGCCAGACTGAAGAATAACTTCCAGAAAGATCTTGTGATCACGGTACCGGAAAAGGCGTTTTTCTTTGAAACGAAGATCGAATCCGCTTCAGCGGATATCATTTTCCCCAAGATCAATGCTGATTATCTTGATATAAGCTCTGCATCAGGAACGATCGAAGCAGCAGGGAGCGCCGGAAAGATCCGGCTGGAAACGGTGTCCGGAAACATCCGTGCCGAATTCAGCGGGTTTGACTCCGCACAGGCGGATTCCGTTTCAGGAGATATCGATTGTCTCATGCTGACCGAAGGCAGTGTAAGTCTGGGTTCCACGAGCGGGAATATCCGTACTCAGTTGAACGGCGTACCGGATGTGAAGGCAGAGTCGGTTTCCGGTAGTATTGTATTGTCTCTGGAGAAGGGGACCGGCTTCACTGCGAAACTGGACACCTTATCCGGAGATATATCCAGCGATTTCCCTGTATCTCAGAAAGGAGACAAATATATCAGCGGGGACGGAGCAGGAGAGATCAAAGCGTCTACGACTTCCGGTGATATTAGTCTGAAACAGGCCTGAAAGAATAAAGATCGGACCCGCGCCGGATAAGCGCGGGTCTCTTTTTGTCATGACAATTATTGTTCCAATTGGAATTAAAGTGTGCTAATATAGTTAGCGCAGGCTAATTCAAAAGTTTTTCTGCTGATGGCCTGTTTTTGATTGGGAATCCGTTAATAAAGGCTAACTATAATCTGTGAGGGCTTATATGTATAAAACGACTTTGAAGATAGAGGGAATGGCTTGCGGCATGTGCGAGGCACATATCAACGATATAATCCGGAAAGAAATACCCGCTGCGAGAAAGGTTAGCGCGTCTTTCAAAAAGGGAAGCGCCGAATTTCAGACGGAAGAGCGGATCGATACAGACCGGCTCAGCAAAGCGATCGGGGATACCGGATACCGCGTCCTTTCTGTCAGCAGTGAGGAAGTGAAGGAAAAGAAAGGGTGGTTTCATTTCAGATGAGTCAGACAGCGATCGGATTGCTCATACCTTTTCTGGGAACCGCATTAGGTGCAGCATGTGTTTATCTTCTGAAAAAGGATCTCAGTATAGGTGTTCAGCGTGCGCTTACCGGCTTTGCGTCAGGCGTTATGGTTGCGGCTTCTATCTGGAGTCTCATCGTTCCTGCCATGGATCAATGCGCTGACATGGGCAGACTGGCATTCCTGCCTGCTGCAATGGGTTTCTGGATCGGAGTGCTTTTTCTCCTTCTGTTGGATCATATCATTCCGCATCTTCACAGGAATGCGAATCAGGCGGAAGGCCCTCGCAGCAGACTTGCCCGGACGACTATGATGGTGCTTGCCGTGACGCTCCACAATATTCCTGAAGGAATGGCTGTCGGCGTTGTTTACGCAGGACTGAGACATCAGAGCAGTCCGATCACGTCAGGAGCGGCGATGGCTCTGGCACTGGGAATTGCGATTCAGAACTTTCCTGAGGGAGCGATTATCTCAATGCCGTTGCATGCCGAGGGAAAGAATAAAGTCAGTTCATTCCTGCTGGGCGTCCTTTCCGGTGCGGTGGAGCCTGTTTTCGGTCTAGTGACAGTCGTTGCGGCAGGACTTATCGTTCCGGCAATGCCTTATCTGCTGAGTTTCGCTGCAGGCGCGATGATGTACGTGGTGGTGGAAGAACTGGTTCCGGAAATGTCGGCGGGAAAACACTCCAATATCGGGGTCCTGTTTTTCTCATTGGGCTTTACGCTGATGATGGCGCTGGATGTGGCGCTGGGGTAAAAGGATGGAAAAATATCATATTGAGAAAAATTCAGTACAGGAGACTCTGATCATCCCTCTGTTTGCGCGTAAGATCTGCTCGGAGAGATTTCCGGCTCTGTTCCGGGATTCGGAGGCGGAACGGATCTGTGGAATGCTGGATTATGACTTTGCGTCCAGGGAAAAAATCATGAATTCCCCTGCAGGTCTGTTTGGAGCAATGGAAGTCGCTCAGAGGCAGTATGACCTTCAATGTGAGGTTGAATCCTATCTCGCTGATCATCCGGCAGCCTCAGTCGTCAATATGGGATGCGGTCTGGACGATACGTTCCGAAGAGTGGACAACGGACAGTGCCGGGGATACAACATCGATTTCCCCGATGTGATCCGTGTCCGCGATAAACTGCTGCCTGCAGTTGAGAAAGAAAGGAATATTGCGTGCGACCTCAACGATCCGTCCTGGATGGATGAGATCCCGACGGATCATGGCGCTGTATTTTATGCCGCAGGTGTTTTTTACTACTTTGAGACAGATGGTCTGAAGAATCTATTCAACAGAATGGCAGAACGTTTCCCGCATTGTGTGCTTGTCTTTGATGCCTGCAATCGGCGAGGGGCATCGATGATGCGGAAAACATGGCTTAAAGAAGCAGGTATCACGGACGTGAAAGCATATTTTTCACTGGAAGAGGAATCGGAACTGGAGAAGTTCGGGCCATCGATCCGTGTGGTATCTTCGAGAAGTTATATGCGCGGATACCGTGATATTTTACCTTCGGTGGGACTGTTTCATAAACTGCTGATACTATTCTGTGACAGTATTGTCCGTATGCGGATCGTACGGATCTGTTTTGATCAGCGGAGCCTGTCAGAATGAAAGTTCTGAGATCATAGAAAAAAGTACATTATCCGGCGTGGTTCTGGATAATGTACTTTGTTTTTCCGGCTTTATGCAAAAATGACGGGATTATTTCAGTTTTGCTTCATACAGTGGATAGTAGGCCACATGGCCGTCGATCGTAGTCACCTGATAAAGTATTACACGGTCAAAGCAGTCCCGAACGGGAGAGGTTTCAGGTGTCCACTCCTCAGATCCTTCTTTAGGGAAATAGGTCATGTAGAGAGTCGAATGCAGAAGGTAGTC
>CAMKDB010000164.1 GCA_946411155.1 uncultured Faecalibacterium sp. | reverse complement strand
CGCAAACCCTAGTAAATACAGGGGTTTCCGCGATTCACTCAACTATTCCCACTCTATTGTGGAAACAGGCTTAGGAGAAAGGTCGTAGAGCACGCGGTTCACACCGGGAACTTCCGCCAGAATTCGATCTGTGATCTTGTGGAGAAGCGGGTAGGGGATCTCCTCAATGGTGGCGGCAGTAGCATCGATGCTGTTTACTGCGCGGATCACGACGAACCACTCAAATGTGCGTTTGCCGTCTTTGATTCCGGTTGAACGGAAATCCGGGACAATGGTAAAGTACTGCCAGACCTTCCCCTCAAGTCCATTTGCGGCGAACTCTTCACGAAGAATGGCATCGGATTCACGGACGGCTTCAAGCCGGTCTCTGGTGATTGCGCCTACGCACCGTACGCCTAGTCCGGGACCCGGGAACGGCTGGCGATAGACCATATTATCAGGAAGTCCGAGCGCTTTTCCGACGACGCGGACCTCATCCTTATATAAGAACTTGACCGGTTCGACCAGCTCAAACTGAAGGCCTTCCGGAAGTCCGCCGACGTTGTGATGAGATTTGACACCTTCGGATTCCAGGATGTCAGGATAGATCGTGCCCTGACCCAGGAAGCGGATGCCGTCAAGTTTTTCTGCCTCTTCGGCGAAAACATCGATGAATTCTTTGCCGATGATCTTCCGTTTCTGTTCCGGATCGCTGACACCGGCGAGTTTGTCAAGGAAGCGGTCGACCGCGTCGACGTAGATGAGGTTGGCGTCCATCTGATTGCGGAACACTTCGATGACCTGTTCCGGTTCGCCTTTTCTAAGCAGGCCGTGGTTGACATGAACACAGGTCAGCTGTTTGCCGACGGCTTTGATCAGAAGTGCTGCCACGACAGAGGAGTCCACGCCGCCGGACAGTGCCAGAAGGACTTTCCCGTCGCCGATCTGGCGGCGCAGTTCGCCGATCTGTTCCGCGATGAAATCATTTGCCTGCTCAAGCGTAGTGATGCGCTCAAGAGATTCGGGACGTACATTGTTATTCATAATCTTCCTCCTGTTTCCGGAACACGAATCCGGATTCGTCTGCCTTATCGATGATTGCGAGGCTCTTCAGGTCAATCCCTTCCTCCCGCAAACGTTTTCCCCCCGGTTGGAAGCCTTTCTCAACGGCGACGCCGATACCGATCAATTCTGCGCCTGCCTGGGTGACGATGTCGACAAGTCCGCGGAGCGCTTCTCCGTTGGCAAGGAAATCATCTACGATCAGCACCTTGTCATTCGGCCCGAGCCATTGCCGGCTCATGATAAGTGTGACTTCCTTTTTATACGTATACGAGAATATCCTGCTCTGGTAAAGACCGCCTTCGATGTTGTCGCTCTTGGCTTTCTTGGCAAAGACCATGGGCACGCCGAATTCGTCCGCGCAGATCGCTGCCAGAGCGATACCGGAAGCTTCGATCGTCAGAACGGCAGTAAGGCCTTCCAGATCGAACAGTCTCCCGAACTCTTTGGCCATTTCCCGCATCAGCCTGACATCAACGCGGTGATTGAGAAATCCATCGACTTTCACAATGTTGCCGGGAAGCACTTTCCCTTCGAGACGGATCCGTTCTTCAAGAGCCTTCATAAAATATCCTCCTATCGATTTGATTCTATTTTATCAAACACACGTACTGTAAAAAAGAAAAACAGATTCCAATTTTGCCTTTTCCTGCCGGAAAATAACTGTATAATTTGTCTAGACACATCTGCTCATGCTCCCGCATGGAGCGGACGAATAATCGGGAGGTCTTTGGAATGGGAAGGATTTATACTTCCGTCGGTCAGCTGATTGGCAACACGCCTTTGCTTGAGCTCAGGCAGATTGAGAGGATCACCGGCGTGAAAGCGAGACTTGTGGCAAAACTGGAATATCTGAATCCCGCAGGATCTGCGAAGGACAGGATTGCCAAGAAAATGCTGGACGATGCGGAAAAACAGGGACGCATCGATCCGGACACCGTCATCATCGAACCCACCAGCGGCAACACCGGGATCGGTCTGGCATCTGTCGCGGCATCGAGAGGGTACCGGATGATCCTGACGATGCCGGATACGATGTCCGTGGAACGCATCAAACTGATCAAGGCATACGGCGCGGAAGTAGTTCTGTCTGAAGGCGCGAAAGGAATGGCCGGAGCGATTGAAAAAGCGAATGAGCTTGCGGCTTCATATCCGAACAGCTTTATCCCTGGACAGTTCGACAACCCATCCAATCCCGAAGCGCATTACGAGTCCACCGGGCCGGAGATCTGGCGCGACACCGACGGCAGGATCGATTACTTCGTGGCAACGGTCGGTACGGGCGGAACGATTACCGGAACGGGACGTTACCTGAAAGAACAGAATCCTTCGATCCGTGTCATCGCCGTCGAGCCGGCTTCTTCTCCCGTTCTCTCCGAAGGCAGAAGCGGTACGCACGGGATCCAGGGAATCGGAGCCGGGTTTGTACCAGATACTTTGGATACTTCAGTGTATGACGAGGTCATCACTGTCACGGACGAAGATGCTTTTGAAACGGGCCGGCTTATTGGCAAAGAAGGCTTCCTCGCGGGAATCTCATCCGGAGCTGCACTGTGGGCTGCGATCCGGGTAGCGTCCCGGAAAGAAAATGAAGGAAAAACAGTCGTTGTTCTGCTTCCGGATACCGGAGACAGATATCTCTCGACAGATCTGTATCGGGATTGAGGAGGTGTTTCTGGATGGATCCGATCAAACGTGTGGAACGGATGGAAGAATTGCTGAATGCCGCGGCGAAAGCGGTTCGACATACGGATGCCGCATTGAGTGAACTGCTTCTTGCGAAGGAAGGGCTCAGGGAGCTGGAGGCATATTACTGCGATGGAGAATGGATGGAAGACTTCCGCAGGGATGAGGCAGGACTGTTTCCGGAAGACCTGAGACGCGGCGTCCTGTCTGAGGATGCCATGTACGATCTGCTGAGTGACAGAGACGAGGTGGTCCGCAAGATGAGATCCTTTCTCAATGAAGAGAAGGAGGAATCCGGTGAGGAGGGACACGCCCTGACGGAATAACGCTGTTTGTTATAGAAAAAAACCAGTACCGGGAGGATCCCCTTTTGTAGAGGACCCTCCCGGTTTGTATTTGTTGCATGCATTCGGAAACAGATATAATATGGTTTAAAATAATACGGAATGGGGGACGGGAATGGACTTCAAGTCATTCAAGAAAAAATTGCTGAAAAACGGATTCTCAAAATGGTCTCTAATAGTTCTTTCGGCTTTGACTATTCTCTTCATGAATGTTCAGCGCGGACACCCGTGACTTCAGTCGTGGGAGGAGCGCTGCCTCCTTTACTTGTAGTTTTGCTGGTTTTTTAGAAATAATGTTCCCACTGTCCCCTGAATGGGACAGTGATCGTGGTAAGATCGTGCTGTCAGAGAATA
>CAMKDB010000163.1 GCA_946411155.1 uncultured Faecalibacterium sp. | reverse complement strand
GCTTCTTCCAATGCCCAATAAAAATCTGCTTTCTTCACAAAATCAGGGAGCCGGATCACGGAAATCCATTGAAAGTCTTCTTTATGGGAATATTCGATCCCCTTCACTCCGTTCTGCCACCAGAACCCTTCCAACGGAGGAACAGTATAATCGAAATATCCGTCTATCCTGTAATTTCCTTTTTTACTCATCTTAATCGTAAATGCAATGCCGTAAAGAAGACCAATAGCACGTTTGTATTCCCCTTCTTCCAGATTCGGATCACCCTGTCCGCGAACCGCAAGATAATTCATGCTGGGTATCTCCACGATCTCAGGCCTGTTGGGAGGCATATAGAATTCTTTGTATTCCTTTTTGAAATCGAATGACATTTTTATCTCCTGCGTATGATCAGAAAATCAGTTTCCTTTAGTTATGAGCCGGTAACTAATTTGAATAATTCTTCAGTAGCCTGCCGCGTTTTTGCAACGACCCCATTCTGTTCGGGAAAACAGTAATAAAGACACTGTTTATTCCCGATGCAGATAATATCTCCCAACTCATACCAATAATAGTCTGAATAGCAACTATATGACGCTTTGGGATCCTGATCATATACAAGTCCACCATCATCCGAAGTTAGATGAAACCCCGTACTGTCGTGGATAAGTCTGCCTTTTCCAATCATATAGATTGCTTGATGATCCACCATCATACCAATCTCAACAGGAGTATCGAGACGGTAAGTGTTGTTCTCCAGTTGTTTGCGTACTTCATCGCGTTCCCATTTGTACCAGTCCGGAATATGGGAATACCCACACGTATTGTTTTCACATTTCAACTGACCGTATTCGTCAAGGGTCCACCTTGTCCCGCAGTTACTGCATTCCAATTGTATCCCCTTTCCTTGCGTCATTCCTTCCTTGTGGCAAATAGGGCACTTGTATAAAATGCGTTCCAATCCGTCGGCACGGAACGGTTCATCAATTTTGATCCTATTTTCCATTTGCCAGCGGAAATTATCAAAAGAAAACGCTTCTTTCAAGACTGCATCGATTTCTTCAGGGGACATCCTCTGAAGTTCATCCGGTCTCAGCAGAATTCTGACCGTCGCTGACACATCTACTTTCCGTTTCTGCAGCATGTTATATAACGGGTCTCTGGCGAAAGCACCTTCCGTCTTGATAAAAATAACCGGTATCCCGAGTTTTTTTAGGAACTTACCTAATCCTTTTGGCGGATCCGTGGCAGTCCCGTCAAAAGAGTAGCTTGCTTCCGGATACATCAGAATACTGTTGTTTAACGTGCGAACTGAGTACAGAATGTCTTTGAGCAATGTTACATCAGAAACAAACTTTTCCGTTGGGATACAACCAAGATGACGAAGTAACCAGTTTTTACCGACAAAACCATCTGATGTACAGATTATCGAGTAGGGTCTGGGATAAAGAATCCTCGAAGCTATACCGAGATCGATAAAACTGGAATGATTCATCAACACCATGCAGGGCTGATTTTTGAGTGAAGAGAGATCGTCTCCTGAATAACTGAAATGTGTGGCAGCAAGATCTGGGACGGCGATCAGCCGCATCAATGTCCGGAAAAACAAATTTGGCTTAAGTGGCTTTTCATGCGGAGCATGAGGTTTAGATATAACTTCCTGATAAGTCGCTGTCTGCGTTTTGATTTTCATCGTTAAAGAACCTCTCTGTAATATAGTCCGGTAGTCCTTTTGAAATCCGGTTTCATCCCCTGCAGAAATAATCTGTTCACCTCATCAATCCGGGCAATTCCTTCATCAGTAAACCAGAAAAGATGATGATCTACGGCAGGGATCGCCTGATCCGAAAGACAGATCGGGACACTGTTAAGCAGAGCAGATGTATATTTCTGATTGCATTCCACCGGAAATGAGATTCCGAACCTGTCAGTTATCTTTCCTTTTTCCCTGCACATATTGCATCCTATCGTCGCTCTGACAGGACAGTTGCGGAATTGCATCAGCGGTACTCTTCCATAAACGACTATTCCAGTCGATAAGGGATGTCCAAGATTTTTTATTCTTTCCGCTGTCAATTCAAAAGACAAAGTAATATCTTTCATTCCTAAAGCCGCAAATGCGCTTAAGGAATGCGTGTTGACAGCATTAAGGCCGAATCCCCCTGTCACCTGAAAACCAAGCCTGTCTGCCAATTCCAATCCATATATATTGTTGGCATAAATGGAGTTCAGGCCTTTTTCTTTTAAGACGGTTATCTGCTCGATCAATCTCTCCTCACTATCAGGGAACTGAACCGTGGGCAACTCGATCAAAAGCCGATCTTTCCCCAAAGTAGAGATTATCGCGTCGTCAATCAGGTGAAGTGGAACAATAACACGGTCGAACTTTGTTACTCCATCGACCTGTGCCTTAGATGAGATTCTTGCCCATCTCTGCGTTGTTTCTTTACTTGTTCGTTGCACTTGCGCCTTAATCGAGAAATCAAACGGTTTTTCGTGAACAACATGAAGAGCACGTAAAGAAGACAATTGTTCCGTAGCCTCTCTTCTTAACTTGTTAAGTGCTGCAACACTGATAAACTGATTCTCTTGGATACTGACATCTATTCTCTTAGGCTCATAAGGAGTATCACCAAGTTTCGACAGAGATCGCCTCACGTCCTCAGCAGTGACCGATCTGTTGACAGCAGATTCAGAACCAGGGCCAGAAGCAGAAACACGGTTATTATCCTCATCGATTATTGTGAGATTGGCCGTTCTCGCGTCGATACTGATTTTCATCGTTATCGGAACCGATTGTTTTTCTTTCGCATAAAGAGAAGACAACTGTTTCAAAACAGTACCAGAGGCTGAAACGACATCTTCCTTCGTCCGGTAGCCAAACATATCCGCATTTCTTTTTCCCAAAAGATATCCGTCTGTAAATCCACTTCTGGAAAAAACTGAACGCAATACCGCTTCGTCATATTTTCCCTCAGATAGAGCATTTTTGCAGGCTGTAACAGCTGCAGCAACATACTCTGCACGTTTCATCCTCCCCTCAATTTTGAAGGAGTCGACACCTATATTCGCAAGCGTATTCAGATAAGGAAGCAAACTCATATCTTTGAGGGACAGCGCATATTCTTTTGACCCGCTCTGCCAATCCAGTCTGCAAGGTTGGGCACAAAGCCCTCTGTTACCACTCCTGCCTCCCAACATAGAAGACACATAGCACATTCCAGACACACTCATACAGTGGGCGCCGTGGACAAAGACCTCTGTTTTTATCTGGATGCTTTCAACTATTGTTTTAATCTCATCCAAAGATAATTCCCGCGCCAGAACGACCGTGTCGAATCCCAATTTCTGAGCAAGAAGAGCACCTGAAACATTGTGTATCGCCAACTGAGTCGAGGCAATCCGTTCTATGGAAGGATATCTGTTCTTAAAGAGTTCAAGCACAGCAAGATCCTGGATAATGACACCATCAACACCAGCCTCGGCAAT
>CAMKDB010000162.1 GCA_946411155.1 uncultured Faecalibacterium sp. | reverse complement strand
ACTGAATATCCTGTGTTCAGCACGGAAGGATATGAAGGGCCTGTCTGCGAACTGCATGCCTGGGATTGTGTGACTGTCAACGAAGCCAGCACGATCTCCAGGGAATTGACCTGTTATACGACGGATGATTATCAGACACAGAAGAGCGGATATCCCTTCGGGTGGGAACTCCGTGAGAAAGTGGAGAAAGTCCGTTCCGTCAACAATGCGACACTGCTCGATGTGGTCGACCGGAAGATCACCATGGAGGAATTCGTCGCATCGCTGGATGACGAAGTCCTCGTACGCCTTGTAGCCGGTTCTGGGCAGGAGTCCAAATACGAGGTTGCGCCGAGGCTGCCCAAGGGGGCTTTCAGATCTTCCTTTAACGGGTCTACCAGCGGAAAGACAACGGATATGTTCTCGGGAACGCTGGGAATTCCGGCGTCCTCACTTGCGGACGGTCCAGCCGGACTGCACCTGATGGGCACGCCGACGACTGCGTTCCCGGTGGGTATGGTCTTTGCTCAGACTTTCAACGATGAGATCGCCCGTGACTTCGGGGATGCATACGGCAAGGAGATGGAGTGCTTTGATATCGCACTGTGTCTTGGACCCGGCATGAATATCCACCGCGATCCGCTGTGCGGCAGAAACTTCGAGTACTACTCTGAAGACCCGCTGGTCTCCGGACGCAATGCTGCGGCATTCACCCTTGGCCTTCAGGAGAACCATCCCGGCTTCGGTGTGGCGGTAAAACACTTTTGCTGCAACAACCAGGAAGTCCAGAGAAATATGTCAAATTCCTCCGTCAGTGAGCGGGCACTGCGCGAGATCTACCTGAAAGGATTTGAGATCGCGGTCAAGGAGGCTCAGCCCGCCACGGTCATGTCCTCCTACAATCTGGTCAACGGCATTCACACATCATCGCGATATGATCTGCTGACGGACGTTCTCAGAGGAGAATGGGGATTCAAAGGATTTGTCATGACGGACTGGGATGGCACCAGCGACCGTGTGCAGGATCTCCACGCCGGAAACGATATCCTCATGGGGGGTTACGATCCGGATGTTCTGCTGGCTGCAACGAAAGCGATTCCGACAGAATTCAATGAAGACGGGTCCGTCAAGCAAAAGAAAGTGTCCATGTACGGATACATGAGCAAGATGGTGGACTGTTACAATTCCTTCCTCCCTGATGTGAACGGTACGGACAGGATTGAAGTTCCGTTCAAGGGGACGGTTTCCGATAAGGTGAAGGAACTCGCCAGCCAGGGATTGGTCGAGATCGATGAAGCCGGAAAGCGGGTCATTTATAAAGGATTTGACCGTGCGAATGCTCTGAAGCGCAGTGTACTGCAGCGAAATGTAATGCGGATCCTGAATTACATGGCATACGGCGCACCGATGAAACTTGCCAAACGCGCGTAGGCATTGCCGGTCTGAGGACCGATCTGAATAATAAAGAGCCCCGCGGAGAACAGTTGGACACTGGATCCCGCGGGGTATTCCTATCTTCTATTAGTCAAACAATCTCTATGTGGATTGCTGATAGACTTTCGGCGTTACGCCGTATTTCTGACGGAAACAATCAATAAAATAACTTTCGGACGCGAAATGAAGACGTTCCGACACATCTTTGACGGAAACCGAGGAATTACGAAGCAGAAATGCCGCCCGTTCCACCCGCATATCACGGATATGCTGTTTGACGGAGATGCCGACTTCGTTCCGGAACCTGCGGGAGAGATAGTATTCCGTATATCCCAGTTCCGATGCGATCTGTTTCAGCTGGATCTCTTCATCCAGGTGCAGTTCGATAAAATCAACCATAGCCTGAACGGGCTTTGTGTATCCCTGCTGATGTCGGAGCTTATGGACCCGGGTGACAAAGTCCTCCTGCATCATCCCTGTGATCTCTCCGATCTCATGAAAGGACCTGCATGCTTCCACTGCCTGGAAATACCGGTCTGTAAGCGTCATCGCCGTGTCAGGATACAGTCCGCCGTCGATCGCGGCACGGGAAAAAAGAACGATCCCCACCAGAGTGGTGTTTTTGATCTGCCGAAGCGGTTCGGAATTGGTATTTGCAAGAACTCCGACCTGGCTCAGCTCGAACTGCTTCAGGTAATCAAAGAGACGAAGATCACCGTTGCGCACCATATCCAGCATCTGTTTTTCGGCGTCATATGTGCCGTGATATGTGACAGTTTCTCCGTTTTCTTCCTTTGGGATGGCAGGGGATGAAGCATCCTTGTGATGCAGGTCGACATAACTGATCTTTTCACCGGCGATCGCGTAATGGATCATAATGGCATAGTTCATTGCAGTCGCAAAGGGGATCACAGACACCTTGGGGAGCTGTTCGAGCATCATTCGTTTCTCCGGTGATGAGAGTCCTGCTGCCCGTATCTCCGACTTTATCTCGGCTTCAGGATAAGAATCCATGTAAAACGGTCCGAATGCATAGAGCCGGTCCGGTTCATCCGATACCCGCAGCGAATCTATGATCCACGTGCAGTGATAGGCTCCGGAAACGATGGAAGGCTTTGAGAATGCGGTCGCGTAACGGACCGCAATCCTGCCTACGCCGGAGAAGGCCGAACTGTTAACAAAACGATGATCCGGCTGATCTGACGTTAAAAGCGTACCGTCCCGGTCAAATTCAAACAGCGCAATAGGATGAACGGAGGAGATACAGTCTACAATAGAATAGATTTTTTCGTTCATTTCGAATTCCTTTCCGGCTCAGCGGCGATCCGGTTTGGGTATAATTGCACAGTATCGGAGATGAGATCCGCTTGGAAAATAGAAAAAATCAATAAATTATCCTAAATTATTATATACAAAACGAATTATTTATACTATCTTTGAAGACAAAAAAATTATAATTTACATGCACAAACAAAAAAAGATTAATTGGGAGAGGAAAAATGGCGAAAAAAGAGAAAAAGGTCAAGGGACCGGAGCATATCGGGTTTAAAGAAATCCTCGGCGCAACGGCTCTTTCGACCAACAACGGACTTGCCGCTGTCTTCATGTCATCGATGTTTATGTCTTACATGACAGACTATGCTGGATTGGGGACCTGGGGCGCAACGCTCGCAACGACTCTGCTGCTGGCTGCCCGGATCATCGACGCGGTGGACGACCCGATCCAGGGATTTATCATGGACAAGGGCAAGGTAGGCAAACACGGGAAGTATAAACCGTTCTTCATGCTTTCCATCATTATGACGCTTGTCGGTACCGTTGCGCTGTATGCGCTGCCGGATGCCATCACCAAAGCGCCTGTTATTGTTACAATCTGGGTCATTCTGTTTTATCTGGTCTACGATATCGGCACTTCGTTCTACAACCAGAACCTGCTTTTCCGTACGATGACGAGCGATCCGGAACAGCGCTCCAAACTACTGGTCGGACCCAGACTTTGGGTCATGGTCCTCGGCATGATGGGCGCCGCAATGGGCACCATCGTCGTCGGTATTCAGGCTGCGACAGGAAGCTATAAGTCCG
>CAMKDB010000161.1 GCA_946411155.1 uncultured Faecalibacterium sp. | reverse complement strand
AGAAAGACGCATTGTCCGTCACATCCTCCGTAGAAACCGTTATGGTTTTCATTCCTGTGTGGGCTGCATCCCACGCGGCGTCGGCAGTACTGTCGCCGGAATTGCGATGCCAGTTGAAAGCGGATGCGGGCAGCGTATCCGTGATCTCCGTATCCCAAGAGTACACTTTGCAGCGCACGGTGCTCCGCTGGGTCTTTTCCCGGAAGATGCTCACGCCCTCCGTCACGATCTCGGTGCGGTACATCTTGGATTCGTTGATCCTGTCCACATGCCCTGAGATCACATCGATCTTGGAGGACTGCCCGACGATGTCCTCCTCCAGTGCGGAGATGGTATCGTTTTGCTTATTGGACAGGCCAGTCAGTGTGACTCCGCTTGCCCCGATGGTGATTGTGTTCCCGGCGGGATTGAGATAATCCCGGGTGCGGCCCACACAGCGATATCTGCCGTCAATGCCGTGCGGTGGGGACTTGCAGACCACATACATGCCCGCATGGATGTCCCCGATATCCGCACCCGTATCCGACTCGTCTACGATGGTCAGTTCCATGCTGGTGACGCCCTGCGCCAGATCGTGCAGCCGTGCCTGTGCATAGGTTAGCAGGTTTCCGGGGATGGTCACATCGTCCCAGATTTCGGTCCTCCAGATCCGTCCGATCTCTGCCGCGGCATCTTCGTCAACAATGTAGTTTTTCCCGCCGTTCACGGATGTGATCTGGACCCGCTCATCGGTTTCATACTCATGCCCCTCGGCATCGATATCCTTTATCTTTGCCCCCAGAGGGAGCAGAACGGAAACCCGGTCAGTATGGTCCCGGCTGATCTTCACGTCCAACAGGTTTTTGCCGTACTCGACCGTCTGCGCGGAGAGTGAATCGAAATCCGCAATATAATCCAGATACTTCGTACCGCCCACATAGCGCACACGGAGAAACCCTCCGTGAGTCTTGATCAGTTTATCCCTGATTGCATCGAGCGTTACCGTGAACTCAGAACTGCCATACGAGATATAATCGTTGCTATCCGTGACCGAAATTGTGCCAAGCGTGAACTGTTTCTTTTCTTCCACGGCACGATTGTGTTCACCGATGAACAGTTCCAACAGTCCACGCAAAGTACCTCTATAGTCATATGGCGGCTGCACGCTGTCCTTCAGATAGGCAAGGCAGGACTCGCATGTCCAGGTATGGGTGTTGTAAAAATCCGTACCGTTGTCCAGCGCACGGCCCTCGAACACCACGGCATCGCCTTTCTTGCAGACGATGGTAGAAGCAAGCGGCCGGATTGCAGACAGGTACGGATGGTTGAAAGGAGCGGAAAGCGTCATGCTGTCGATGTTCTCCGCATCCTCCTCGATCCGGGCGGCCGTAATCGCCAGTTTCGACATCTGCGGATGATAGAACAGCGCGCCATCCACATAGACGCGAAACAGGCTCATAGACGACCCTCCCTGTATGTGAATGTGGTAATTCCTTCTCCTGTAATGGAAACCGTATTATTCCCATGCCGCAGCTCCAGTTCCGGGATTTCCCATGTCCCCGCGCTGACGGTCTTCTGAAAAAACTCCCCGTCAATCGTCCAGCGGAGCGTGGTTTCTGCCGCTACCGTGATGACCGGAACAACAGGCATAAAGTCATTGGCAAGGATCACTGTCCCTCCGCCGCTGAAGTTCACGACCGTCTCCTCCACGTGATAGAGAAATGCATCTCCGTCCGTGCAGGATAGTTCAAGTGTTCCCTTGCCCGTAAGCGGGTCATAGGAAGGCGCTGTCTCCAGCGTTCCCACGGCATACAGCATCGGTTCTTCCGTCAGCGTCACCTGACAGAGTTTCCCGGCAAACTGGTTCACGACCAGGCTGACAAGCAGATTATAGTCGGCTCTGTTGCCCAGCATGGAGAAGGTCATATCAAAAGACCGGGGCTGATAAGCCACACGGCCCAGCGCCTCGGTGAATCGTATCGGAGAATTCCTTCCAGGCACCGTGATCGTGTTGGACTGCGACTGCGGCGTCGGGAAGTTTACTGTCTCCCGAAGCCAGCCGAGACTGAGCATGGAGACTCCGTTTATCATAGCGTCAGGCTTCATATGCTCAACCTCGCATTCAGCTTCTGCGTCTGGCCGAGACCGCTGTCGATGGCGGGCAGCAGGTGTCCAACCAGGGTGCCGTCATCCAGATAAATGCCCTTTCCGCTGTTGGCGGCGATGACGGCCAGATATTTTTCTACATTGTGCATGTTCAGCTTGCTGTCCAGCATGGCTTCCAACTGCTTATAAAATCCGCTCAGAGGAAGGATCGCCTCAGAGCCCGCTTCGCCGCCCGCCATCAGGGCAGAGCCGTTCATGCCAAAGACAGTAGGCTTCGTCATGATGCCGCCTTCCTTATACCAGTCGATGGACAGGTGTGGGACGCTCGGCGGAGAGATAGAGAGCGTTCCGGACACGCGGAAATGCGGCAGCTTGATATGCGGCAACTGCAGTTTCAGGCCGGAGAAGAATCCACTAACCGCATCGAGCGCGGAGCGGATCTTATCGCGGGCCGCTTCGATAGGCGTGATGATCGCGGTCTTGATCCCGTTCCACACATTGGTGGCAGTGGACTTGATTCCATTGAACAGATTTGTAGCGGTGCTTTTCACGGATTCAAACACAGAGGAGACTTTGCTCTTGATCCCGTCCACGACCGTGGAGATGGCCGTTTTGATGCCGTTCCAGATCGTGGTGGCGGTGGTCTTGATGGCATTGAAAACCGTAGTGACCACAGTCTTCACAGCATTGATCTGCGCGGTGACTGTGGAGACGATAGCGTTCCAGATACCAGTGAAGAAGGCCACGATCCCGTTCCATATGGTCTCGAAGAAAGATTTGATGCCTGACCAGACAGATTCCCATGTGCTGCCGAACCAGCCGAACACAGTCTCCGCGAGAGATTTCAGCAGGTTCAGCGCCGTATCGAACAGGCCGGTGATACCGTCCCAGATGCCAGAGAAGATCTCTTTTACGCCTTCCCACATCTGAGACCAGTTCCCGGTAAACAGCCCGATGAATACATCCAGCAGACCGGTGATCACATCGAGCACCGTGCCGAGGACGGTAGAAACGACATTGAAAGCCGCCTCAAATACAGGAGCGAGGAACTGGCAAAGCCCATCCCACAGACTCTTCAGTACATCTACGATGGAGCCGAAGTCAAATCCCAGCGCATTCAGTCGATCGACGATGCCCTGACAGAATGCCTGGATCTTGGAAACGATGCCTTCCCATATGCCGGTGATGGCGTTGCGGAATTCCTCGTTGGTATCCCACAGATGCTTGAAGGCGGCTATCAGCACAGCGACGACCGCAACGATCGCCAGCACGGGAGCGGAGATCCCGCCGAGTGCAGCGCCCAGCTTACCGAAGACTCCTGTCCCGGCTTTGACCGCCACACCGAGTTTCTTCACACCGGTTGCCAGCTTCACAAAGCCCTGCATCGCTACACCGACTTTGGAAATAAGCG
>CAMKDB010000160.1 GCA_946411155.1 uncultured Faecalibacterium sp. | reverse complement strand
TTACTATAAGGATATGATCACCATGTCCCTGGATGTACTTTACCAGAAATACGTGAGCGCGCAGAAGCCCGCGGACATCATCTTCTACGGGTACCTGTACCAGGAGAAAAAATGCTTCGGCCTGGATTACAACGATCTGATCAAATTTACGCTTTACGTATTTGAGAAGTATGCGGATGTGAAGCTGAAATGGCAGAAACGGCTTGAGTATATCATGATCGATGAGTTTCAGGATATCGATGGATTGCAGTATGAACTCATGGAGGTTCTGTGTGACTATCACCGGAATCTGTTTATCGTTGGGGATCCGGATCAGACGATCTATACATGGAGAGGAGCCAACGTCAAGTATCTGCTGGATTTCGACAGAAGATTTCCGGATGTGCGGACGATCATGATGGTCAGGAATTACCGTTCTTCTCCAGAGATCATTTCTGCAGCGAATTCACTGATTTCCAGAAACCGGCACAGAATACCGAAGGACTTGATCGCGAACAACCCGTCTGAGCGGAAAACAAGGTTCTTCTGGGCAAGAAATACGGATAAAGAGGCGGAATGGATCGCCGATCAGATCAGAGAACTGAAAGAGGAAAAAGGCGTCCCATACCGGGACATGACGGTCTTGTATCGTGCTCACTATGTTTCCAGAGCGATCGAAGAAACACTGCTCAAGGAAAAGATCCCATATCACATTTATAGTGGTGTACCGTTTTTTGGACGGGCAGAGGTCAAGGATGCGCTGAGTTACCTCAGAATGGTTGTCCTTCAGGACGATCTCTCGTTCCGGAGGATCGCAAACAATCCGAAACGGAATCTGGGACAGCGCCGTATGGCATTCCTTGAGGAAACCGCCCAGAAGGACGGCTGCTCCCTGTATGATGCGTTGAAAAGAAATATGGATCATGAACTGATCAAGGGCACGAAAGCATTGCGGCTCGTACGGCTGATAGAATCCTATACCTATACCTATGGCGACTGGCCTGTTTCGGAACTGCTCTCGAAACTGATGGATGAGAGCGGATACGAAGCGATGCTCCGGACGGAAGGAGCGCAGGACAGACTGGACAATCTGGCGGAACTCAAACAGTCGATTTATGAATATGAGGCGACGTGCGGGGAAGAGGCGACCGCGGCGCATTATCTTGCGCACGTTGCTCTCTTTACGAACAGCGATACACCGGATACTTCCGATCAGGTCAAACTAATGACGATCCACGCCGCAAAAGGTCTGGAGTTTCCTTTTGTTTTCCTTGCGGGAATGAACGAGGGAATCTTCCCTTCACGGAGGACGAAGGACCTTCAGGGTATGGAGGAAGAACGAAGGCTGGCCTTCGTCGCGATGACCAGAGCTGAGAAGGAACTTGCTTTGACTGCTGCGGAGGGAAGAAATCATGACGGTTCGCCCCGCTATCCTTCCCGTTTTGTGCTCGATATCGACCGGGAACTGCTGGAGTATTCTGCAAAACCGGCGGAAGGGCTGATCAGGGATGCCAGGGAATATATCGCGTATCAGGAGTCGTATCTCCCCGAAGATCTGGAAAAAATGCTGTTGCCGGAAGGAACACGTGTTAAACATGAGTACCTGGGATTGGGGACGATTGAAGCGGTCGATCTGGACCGGAACGCCTATGTTATCCGTTTTGATGAACTGCGCACGCCTCGAGTAGTGGCATTTAAAGCTAAACTGCAGGAGGTCAACAGCTGAAGAACGGCAGAAATCGATAAGTCTGTTCCGATATGACTGTGAATTGAATGCAATTCCATGTCATTATATAATTAAACTAATCACCTTATATTTGTCGTAACGGCGCGGAAAAATCGATGCTACAACACAAAAAAGGAGGAATATGACCGGAATGGAGTACAGAAGACTGAACGAGAAACCCACAGAGCGGTTCAAAAAGGTCACATTGCTGCATTCAAACGATATGCATGGCGACTTTTTGGAAGACAAGGTCAACGAAAAACTGACCGGCGGCGTTTCGATGTTGTCCGGCTATCTCACCAAATGCCGCAATGAAGATCCTAACGTGATCTATGCGATCGCCGGGGATATGTTCCGTGGCTCCGTTATCGACAGCGAGTTCCTTGGCCTCTCCACGATCCAGATTGTGAACCTGCTTGCGCCGGACGTGGTCACGCTTGGAAACCATGAGACGGATTACGGCGTCGCGCATTTGCTCTTTCTGGAAAAAATGGCGACCTTCCCAATCATCAACGCAAACCTCTACATCAAGCAGAACGAAACCCGTCTCTTCCAGCCCTGCTATATCATGGAAATCGACGGGATGAAGATCCTTTTCATCGGGATTATTACTGAAGAAGTCATTTCGCAGACCAAAGGCGAGAACGTGATCGGTTCCTTTATCGGAATTCAGGAGGCTGCTCAGGAGATTGAAAAGATCTGCAATGGCTATAACGGCCTCGATATCGATCTCACAGTATTGCTGACGCATATCGGATTTGAGGAGGACAAAAAACTCGCTCAGCTCATTGACCCTTCCTGGGGTATCGATATCATCATCGGTGGGCACTCCCATACTTTCCTGACAGAACCTGCGATCGTCAACGGCATCATGATTGTTCAGGCGGGCACCGGAACGGATCAGATCGGACGTTTCGACCTGATTGTGGATACGGTGAACGACCGGATCGATTCCTATATGTGGACGGCGGTGCCGATAAATGAAGAGAATTGCCCACGGGATGCTCGCATGGAGGAACTGATCGGTTCCATCAAAGCAAAGACCGACCTCAAATATGCCAAAGTCGTGGCTAACTTCGACTATGAACTGGATCACCACAGCCGCTGGATTCAGACTGAACTCGGCGGTGTATTCGCCGATGCGATGAGGGACAGTCTCGGCGTTGATCTGTTTTTCATGGGTTCCGGTTCTGTCCGGAAAAGTCATATGGGACCGATCGTCACGCTTCAGGATTTCACGGAGTGCTATCCTTACGACGGAAAGTCCTACGGTGTCAAGTTGACGGGAGCTCAGTTGAAGAAAGCATTGTTGTTCATTTATAGGGATGAGGCATGGCTGGGAGACCACACCGAATTCTACCAGTTGTCCAAGGATTGGCACGTAGTCTATTCCAAGTCACGGCACGAACTGCTGAAATGTGAATACCAGGGGGAAGAGATCGCGGATGATGCGATCTTCACGGTCGGTATCCAGGAGTTCCATTACAACAATCTTCCGGAATTCTTCAACCTTTCTTACGAGGAAGTCAAAGCGAACGGAGCGCCGATCGTCCTGACGACCAGTGACGTACAGACGCTTTTGGAATACTTCAAAGAGAACAAGCATCTTGGCTTCGGGGTCGAAGGACGCCTGGAAGTGGAAGACTGAAAAACAGGCGTTCGCTCGTTGTTATTCAGGACCTCTTCGGAGGTCCTTTTTCCTTTGAATCAGCAATTCAGTTAGATTGACGGTATCCCTGCTTTTCGGTACACTACAGAAAAGAGGGTATATGGACTGGAACGCTTGCCGATATAGGAGGTGCTGACATGAGCAGACAAAAAAAGTGGTTTGCAATTTTGTTCGT
>CAMKDB010000159.1 GCA_946411155.1 uncultured Faecalibacterium sp. | reverse complement strand
GTAGGCTGACCGGGAGGCCGACTCAATACTTCATGGCCTCCCGCTGAAAAGCAATTGCAGTCAACAATTTTCAGGAGGGAAAACAATGAATCGAAATGACTATATTATTCGTTTGGAAAAAGCAGAAGACCGCAGAGAGACTGAAAATCTCGTGAGAGAGTCTTTCTGGAACGTTTATCGTCCTGGGTGCTCGGAGCATTATCTGCTGCATGTTATGAGGGACGACCCCGACTTCGTTAAGGAACTGAATCTGGTCATGGAAAAAGATGGCCGGATCATCGGCCAGAACGTGTTTGTCCGGTCAGTCATCCGCTCAGACGACGGGAGGCAGATCCCGGTTCTGACGATGGGGCCGATCTGTATTGCGCCGGAACTGAAAGGGAGAGGATACGGCAGAGCCCTGCTGAACACCTCTCTGGAGAGAGCCGAAGGGCTGGGGTATGGTGCTGTTCTGATTGAGGGCAATATTGACTTTTACTCTGGCAGCGGATTTGGCTATGCTTCCGAATTCGGCATCCGGTATTGCGATTTGCCTGCGGATGCAGACACATCCTTCTTTCTTTGCAGGGAATTGATCCCGGGGTATCTGATGAATGCCACAGGTATTTACGAGATTCCTCAGTGTTACTCCGTGAGCGATGATGAGGTTGAATTATTTGACCTGGAGTTTCCTGAAAAAGAGAAAATGATTCTTCCTGGTCAGCTATTCTGAATGAAACTGGCTCCCAGTCCCTCATCGGGGCTGGGAGCCTTTTTTCTTTGGCCTATTTGATCAGAGGTCGTAGTACAGTTCAAATTCCTTCGGATGCGGCAGCGCGTTGACGGTTCGGGCATCTTTCCGGCACTGGTCCAAAAGGATCTGAATCAGTTTCTCAGGGAAAACGCCTCCGGCAGTGAGAAAATCATGATCTTTTTCCAGTTCATCTGCGGCTTCTTCCAGAGAAGAGGGGAGACCGTCGATTTTTGCAAGTTCCTCAGCAGGAAGGTCAAAGAGGTTAAAATCAAACGGACCCCATCCTTTATTGAACGGATCGATCCGGTTCCTGATACCGTCTATACCGGCCATTAGGATAGCGGACATCGCATAGTAGGGATTGCACGTCCCGTCGGGATTGCGTAGTTCAAAACGTTTATCCATCGGAGATTTTGCATATGCAGGGATCCGTACGACTGCACTCCGATTCGCAGAAGCGAAGCCGATGGTAACAGGCGCTTCAAAACCAGGTACAAGCCGTTTGTATGAATTCGTGGAAGGATTAGTTATAGCACAAAGTGCCCGCGCATGCTTTAACAGTCCTCCGATAAACCAGAGTGCGGTCTCGCTGAGTTGCATATAGCCTTCTTTGTCATAAAAAACTGGTTCTCCGTCTTTCAGCAGCAGCATGTGAATATGAAGACCGTTTCCGGCTTCACCCGCTACTGGTTTGGGAAGGAAGGTCGCTGTCTTACCTTCCAGTGCTGCTTCATTCTTGATGACATATTTGGCAGCCATCGTAGCGTCTGCCATCTGGACCATTTCTCCAAGTTCGGTCTCGATCTCCTGCTGTCCGCATCCTCCGACTTCCGTATGATGGTATTTGACATGAATGCCCATTTCCAGCAGTTTCATGGAAATTCTGCTGCGCAGGTCGAAATGGACGTCTCTGGGGGAAACCGTGTGATAACCGTCCTTGTGACTAACCTGATAACCGTTATTGTTATGTTCGGCATCTCCTGCCCAGGTTGCCTGATGAGCTGAGATTGAATACCCGGATCGTTCAGGAACGTTTGCATATCGCACGCCGTCGAAAATATAGAATTCATACTCGGGGCCGACAATCATCTTATCCGCGATTCCCAGTTCCTGAAGATACCGTACGGCCTGTTTCGCTACATTGCGCGGATATTGATCGAAAGGATGATTGTCAGGTTCAGAGATGACCATCACGTCACCGATCATAGACAATGTAGGGACTTCGGCAAAGGGGTCGATAACGGCAGAGTCCAGATCCGGGACAAATACCATATCGCTTTTTTCCAGTGCTGCATATCCGTAGTTGGAACCATCAAAACCGATGCCGTATGTCATGGTCTTTTCTGTTAGACGCTCTGCAGGAATACTGAGATGACGCCATCTTCCGCGGATATCGGTCATCTTGAAATCAACCATACGTATCCCGTGATCTTTGCAGAACTGCTGAACTTCCGTCAATGTAGACATTATATCGAGCCTCCAAGTCGTTATTTATCTTCACGGATGAGGTGCTATTTGTAAATGAACAAATACCTATAAACATTATATAACATCGACTCTATAGAATAAAAGAAAAAAGACCTGCTGAGCAGGTCCCTCTTTTGGAGCGGGTGATGGGAATCGAACCCACGTATTCAGCTTGGAAGGCTGATGTTCTACCATTGAACTACACCCGCAATCGTGCTTTAGTATTATAGCAACCTGAAAAAATAAATGTCAACATCAATTTATCTTTCTTGTCGTATGCGCGGATCGTGAACTGTCAGTTCTGGGAATGGAAGTTTTTTAACCACTCCGGTTGGAAGTGGTAGCATTTTTGATATAATATTCACGAATGAAATGCAGGAATGCGGATCTGACGGGGCGTTCAGCTGTCCGTCAGTAAGAAAGGCGGTATTCATGAATCCGATGACAGTCAGTCTGGAAAGATTGTACGGAGATAAAGATGCGGCACAGGAGCGGATAAAGAAACTCCGCTTGGGACTTATGGAACAGTGGGGATCGGAGGAAGTGCGTTTCTTCTCTGCCCCGGGCAGATCTGAAATAGGGGGAAATCATACTGACCACCAGCATGGACATATCCTTGCCTGCGCTGTCGGTCTGGATATGCTCGCGGCAGTCTGCAAAACGAATCGCTCTGAGATCAGGATCTTTTCGGAGGGATTTGGTCCTTTTTCAGTTTCTCTGGATTCCGTGGAGCCCGTTCCGGAAGATGAAGGAACACCGAAAGCTTTTTTGCGCGGTGTTGCGGATTACTTTGTCCGTAACGGCGGGAAGATAGGCGGATATGATGCTTACATGGATTCTCAGGTCCCGGCCGGAGCCAGCCTTTCCAGTTCCGCTTGCCTTGCAGTGCTGTTCGGAACGATCATGAACGGCTTGTATAATGACAATTCTATGGATGCGACTTATCTCGCACTGGCAGCAAAATGGGCAGAAAACAACCATTTCGGAAAACCCTGCGGGCTGATGGACCAGCTTGCTTCTGCAACTGGTGGCTTCATTTCTGTCGATTTCCGGGACGAGCAGCGTCCGCAAGTTGAGAAGATCGAATGTGACCTTAAGGATTATGGGTACGCTTTGTGCATTCTGAATGCCGGTGGCAGTCATGCCAACCTCACTGACCAGTATGCCGCAATCCCTGCTGAAATGCGAAGTGTGGCCGAATACTTCGGGAAGAAATACCTGAGAGATGTCTCCGAAGAAGAGTTTTATGACCGTATCGGAGAGTTGCGTGGCAAGGTTACAGATCGTTCGATAATGCGCGCCATGCATTTCCTCGGTGAAGATACCAGAGCTTTTCTTGAGGCTCAGGCGCTGAAAGCCGGAGATATCCGGTATTTCCTCCAACTCGCAAATGCGTCTGGTTATTCCTCTGAATCACTGCTTGAAAACATTGCT
>CAMKDB010000158.1 GCA_946411155.1 uncultured Faecalibacterium sp. | reverse complement strand
GGATAACTGCTGTCATAATATGTCCGGATCCCGGCGTCGGATTGATATTCGACGACTCGGGTCAGCGTTCCCGTATAGAATCGGCTTTCGATAGCGGCTTCCATTGCCGCACGGGTCTCCGCCATCTGAACCCCTTCGATGACCGTGAACAGGATCACGATGAGATTGACGAGGCAGCAGAGCAGAAGCTTATACGGACGTCTAAAAAGCAGACGGACCGGATGGGTCTTTGAATTCATGCTTCTCCGCCTCCTTTCTCCCGTATTTTATGCCTGCATTATAAACAATCCGAAAAAGACAATCAATTTGAGAAGGTTTGCGGAAAAAATCCCCCCGTCCACAAAAGAATGCAGAAAAAAGCCCCGGGACCACTCCCGGGGAACTGTTCTTTTTCCGATCTCTACCGTTGATGTCATTTCCTGACCCAGAAGACATCTTCTCCGTTAGAATCTTTGAACCACATCTCGTCTCCATCCAGATGAAAAGTGGTGTCAAGGGAATCTGTTCCCTCAAACCAGATGGAGAGTTTATCTCCGTCCGTTTTATAGGTGATGGCTTCTCCGAAATACGTCCCTGTCCCGTCTTCATTGAAGATCAGCACATAGTCTTCTCCGAAATCATAGTCTCTGGGAGCCCAGGTTCCGGTCAGTCCGTTCTTCTTTCCCCCGCAGGAAACCAGCAGAATACACAGAGATATGATGACCAGCATGATCGAAATGACTTTTTTCATCGTTTTTTCCCTCCTATATGATTTGAAAGTATTGGCAGTTTATTCAACGATTGCCTGTTCGGACTCGCTGATAGCGAAGACCGTCAGGAATACCGTCTCCAGATCATGGGAGCCTGTCCAGATCCTATAGTAATACTTTCCAACAGGGATCGCGATCTTATGCTGTGCTTCTTCCTCTTCATGGACGTACATGCTGCTTGTCTCAATCCAGGCAAATGGTGATCCGTTCCGAGAGACTTCATAGATGAGGTTCGGGAACTTGCTGAACAGGTTGGTGTTGATCCTCACTCCACGGTCATGAATGACGTCCCAGATGTTCTTTCCGTCAAATTTGAACCAGGAACGGTTGGACAAAAACTCGTTGTTATAGTATTCCGATAACTCGTGCCCGACCTCATGCTCGCTGACAGCTCCTGTGGAGTGATCGGTAAACCGGAATAACCGTGCACCGATAAGGTTGTTCTTTTCCATCTTGCCTTCGAACAGGACCGTTCCGTCCGCGTCCTCCAGGATATATCCGGGTTTGAATGTATTGCCGTCATATCGGCAGTAGATCTCTCTGGTTCCCGCCTCATTCTTGTAGTCGCCGAACTCCACTGCCGGCGCACCTTTTCCGCCTGCGGCCTTATCCAGCTCTCTGCTCTTTTTGAAGGCCCTGACTGTTTTCAGGATTCCGGCTGCTGTTGAAGCAATGCCCGCTGCAATGATGCCGAGGCCAATGAGCCAGCTTTCCCCGCTGTTCGAAATCGTGTTGGGGTCCTCTGCATCGTAGAACATCCTGATGTCATCACCGACATTGTATTCGCCGGACAGATTGTAGAACGTGTTGGAATAATCCTTGCCGTCGGCGGTATAGGATACGTCGACGTTAAACACTTTCTTCCCATCCTCTTCTCCGGCTTCTGTCACACCGGTAACTTTTCCCATCGTTTCCACCATATTGCGGGAACCGAAAGAACACGTGATGATACCGAAAATGATCAGAACGATTCCTATCGGAACCAACACTCTGGCAGGCCCAGAATTTCTCATGAACCTGGAAAGCTTGTTGATGAGATTCATACTGTTGTTTCTCCTTCATGTTTTCGTTTCTGCCTAATAAATCATAATAAATGACCGCAACCTCGTCAATTGCTTTCAACATTCCCGGTTATACTTAACTTAACCCATGCTTCGCCTCGGACATCTGCCTTTTTCTTCCGTATACAACTCCGGAAAAACCGAAAAACACGCTTAAAACATTGGTTTTTCTTTATTACACATGATAATATGACTATGAATCATGTATTTTATGCCCTCACGGGAAACCTCTCTTTTCTGCCATTGATCAACACCTGTTTGTATTTTTTATGTTTTTTAAGAATTTGTCAAAAAAGAATACGATGAGACATTCCGGCAAGCTGATCTGTTCGCTTGCTGTTTTTCTCCTGTTGCTGACCATCCACTCCATGTTTCTGCCCGTGCTTGCTCTTTCCGAAGCGGGCGCTTTCCCGGAAGACGAAGCAGTCCAGACTGCAGAAGAAAGCGGATCGGAAACGGATCTCCTTAGTACCGAAGATTCACCGGCCGAGATCCTTCCCATACAGATAATCCCGGAACATGAAGAGGAACAGCCCACCATCCCGGAAGTCGACGATCTGACGGACGACGGTCTTGGAGATGAAAATGACCCAAATGGTTCAGAACCTGTTTCGGATGCCACCACTGTACCGGACGAGCCGGTTTCCGAAGAAAAGCCTGCAGACCTATCCGGTCGGTCCGAATTCAAGGCGGGTTCTCTCTGTACGGAAGAAGACACCTACTCCGTCACCGTATCATTTACAGCTGAAGCGGAGATTCCCGAAAGCGCATGGCTGGACGTGCGTGAAATCCTCCCTGACGACGAACTATATGAACAGCTCTGTGCCAGACTGACCTCTGCGCACGGAGATTCCGATCTTGCCTTCGCCCGTTTCTTTGATATCAGTATCATGGACAGGGAGAATAAGATCCAGCCTTCCGCGTCTGTCGGCGTTGAGATCACGATTCCGGAAAATGCAGGAACAAATGACACTCTTTCTCTTCAGGTTGACCATTTCAATGAAGAAAACAGCGCCGTTGAGCCGGTAAAGCGCACCGTTCTGTCGGAAAAAGAGACGCAAAGCATCCGTTTCGCCGCAGATCACTTTTCCATTTACAGCGTATACAAGTTCGTATCCTACGGAACGGCAGAAGGTCTTGACGGCAAGAGTTTCCTGATCGTCAATTACCTTGACGGAGACAGATCCGGCTATGCGCTCACAGCCGCTCCGAACGCAAACGGGGACCGCCTGCTGTATACCTCCGTCTGGTTCAAGCACGACCGCATTGTCGCTTCGGAAGATGCTGATGCGCCGGCACTGTGGACTTTTACCCAGGTTACGGAAGACGATGTAGATTCCGGCCTCGTCCCCGAAAATGTGTTTTTGGACAGCAGGAACCGTAACGAGAACGGATCTGCACTGTACTTCCTTTCCACCGACGCTGACGGATCCGTCAGTTACCTGAACATCAAAAAACAGTCTCTGTATCTGTCCGCCGCTCCGATGCCGTTCGTGATCCGTACAGATCCTGCATTTCCGGATGAGGTAATGATCCAATGCGCTTTCGGCACTGCGGACCAGAAATACAAACTGAATTTCAAGAAGACAGACAAAGGATTTAAGGGTTCGGATTACGCCGCGAATCAGAACGACTATCAACTCCTGTGCGAAGCCGAACTGCTGGACATCGAACCTCAGGATGAAAAGCATTTTGCGGACAAGATTTCCGTATCTGCTATGGAAGATGGAAGCATCGTCGTCATCTACCGCAGTGTCTGGAATGAATTCCTCCAGAAATATGATCTGCTTGCCGTGGACGGCTACGGTGATCTGATCGAAGTAACAGACGAGGGCAACGCCATTGCTTGGTACACGCTCA
>CAMKDB010000157.1 GCA_946411155.1 uncultured Faecalibacterium sp. | reverse complement strand
ATTTATTTTTAAAAAACCAGCAAAACTACAAGTAAAGGAGGCAGCGCTCCTCCCATGACTGAAGTCACGGGTGTCCGCGCTGAACATTCATGAATCGAAAAAAAGAAAAGCATCATCCGTTTAGGATGATGCTTTTTAAACGCTTAGCAACAAAACTGAGCGTTTTGGTGAGACACCGGAGATTCGAACTCCGGACACCCTGCTTAAAAGGCAGGTGCTCTGCCGACTGAGCTAGTGTCTCATCTGCGTTAGACGCAAAAAGAATTATATAAAAATCACCTGGAAAAGTCAAACCTTTTCTTGAATCGTATTCCAGAAAAACAGAACTTTACAGGGAAAGACCATCAATTCTCGGGTGCAACATAGGGCATGACAGAAACTGAGGAAACGACGATGTCTTTTTTGGGACGGTTGTACTTGTCAACTTTGACGCCGGAGATCTCCTGAACGAGGTCTAGTCCCTCATAAACCTGACCGAAGACAGTATATTCGTAATCAAGCGAGGGAAGACCGCCGAGTTCCTCATAAGCGGCGATAACATTTACGGCAAACCCGGCATCTTTCATCGCTGCCACATATTCTTCCGAAACTGGAGCGCCGGCAACAATGTAGAACTGACTGTATGAAAGACCATCGGGACCGGCAGCCATACCGAGCGCACCGGTGAAATTGTGCAGCATCTCATTGTACTCCACCGGAAGGCCTTCTCCGGAAAAGCTCTCTCCGCCGTTTCCGGTCAGAGTCGGATCGCCCATCTGGATGACGAAATCCTTGATTACTTTATGAATGAGCATACCGTCATAATAGCCGCTGTCCGCCAGTTTGATGAAATTGTTCACCGTATCAGGGACAAGTTTGCTGTAGAGCACAGCACTGATCGTTCCGCGGGAAGTTGTAATCGTAACAACAGTATCTCCGGGAGAAGGCGGGTTCAACTGGTAGAGCGGGTTGCGGACAACCGGAGTTTCTTCCTGTTTTTTTCCGCAGGAAACAAGTGTGAATGAAAAAATCAGCAGAAGAATCAGCGCGACAGCACGTTTTTTCATTGCCAGAATACCCTCCCAATGGAACCTTAATCAAATCCATTATACGATAAAGAGAATGGAAAAGAAACTACCTGAACAGTCAACTGTAACCGCTTCTTAATCCTTTAGTATTTTCGACAATTCTGGGCCTTCAGTTTTGGATGGATGGTCCGTTGACGCTCGTTCTTGCCGAATCTATAATGGAATCAACAAATGGAAGGAAACGGGTTAGACAATGGCTGACGACAAGAAAACGGATCTGCCGGGCGAATCGGAATACGGTCCGGATTATATCACTTTGACGAATGACGAGGGCTACGAAGAGACTTTTGAACTCGTCGACACGATGGATTATGAAGGTTGCACGTATGTAGCACTGTTGACGGCATCTGAAGATCCTGAGAAATATCTGAACGACGACGGCAGAATGATAATCATGAAAGTCACGGAAGAAGACGGGGAGAGATACCTTGATGATGTGACTGACGATGATGAGTTTGATACCGTGTCCGAAATGTTTCTGGCACGTCTTGCCGATCTATATGAATTCGGTGATGACGAAGAATAAATGAAATAAGAAATCCCTGCTTTGTTCGATTTGTTGTGCTCCTTTAATTCCGACTAAAGAACTTTATCGGGAATCTTGCTCGCTTCGGGGATTGCAGGCCTGAGTCACAGGAAGCGTGAAACGCAGCGGAGGATTGACCCAACGTCTACAAATGGCGGGTTCTATCGGAGCACAGACGGCATAGCGGGGTTCCTTTTGCCCATTGGCTGAGAAATCAGGCAGTGGCACTTTTTTTGAGGTCATATGCGATTATGAGCAACAGATCAAAAGCTGCGGAGTTCACGGAGCTGATTCTGCGTCGTACAAAGGTCAAAGAAGAATATGCGAATGAAGAGATCCTGAAGCGCGTCCTGATGGCGAAACGTGCTGTTCCGGAATTCGAACTGCCCCTGGGAAAAAGGCGGTTTATTCACGAGATCACTCTGGATTGGTGGGAAGGGATCCGGATCATCCATATCTGTCCGGAAAAGAAAAGAGCGGCTGCGCTGTTCCTGCATGGCGGCGCATATATCCACACGCTGAATGCAGGACATCTTCTTTATCTGGACGAATTTGCCCATCAGGTCGGAGTTGAGATTTTTGCGCCGCTGTATCCACTTGCCCCTAAGCATACATGTGAGGAATCATTCGCCTTCCTTCCGGATTATTGGGAACATTTGTCAGAGGAGCAGGGCTGCACTCTGCTCATGGGTGATTCGGCAGGCGGAGGACTTGCTGTTTCGTTCTGTCAGTATCTGCAGAGGGAACAGAAGAAACTGCCCGAAGCGCTGATCCTTTATTCTCCCTGGCTGGATGTCAGCCTTTCCGACCCGGACTGCGAACAATATCAGGATAGCGATCCGGTTCTGGATATTCAGGGACTTCGGACCTGCGGGAAAATCTGGGCTGGTAAATATGATACGAAAGATGAGCGGGTCAGCCCAATCTTCGGAAAGACGGACTTTCTCCCGCCGGTACTCCTGTTCAGCGGTACAAAAGAACTATTCTATCCGCAGATCTCCAAGTTCAGCGACAGATTGACATGTGAAGGAGTCGACGCTACTCTTGTTTTGGGAGAGGACCTCTTCCATGATTATGCCATGTATCCGATTCCTGAAGGGAAGGAAACGATCGTAACGGTACGGAACTGGCTGGAAAACCGTTCACTGATAGCATAATTCAGGACCCCGGTTTATACGGGGTCTTTTTTGTGGGATTTTCTTGGGTGTTGATCACCAAGTTTTTTTCGATATGGAATGTCAGGTTGCTGAAAACGACGGATTACTTTTGTCCAATCCGACGAAACAACGGAAAGGCATCGCTTCTGTGCATCTGGCTGGAGTGCTTTTTCTTGACATCGAAAAGAACAAAAATCCATAATACATTTATAGACAATTATTTCATCATTCAGAAAGGATGGATACTGCGTTGGCAAAGAAAAAAGAGGGTACAAAACTCAATAAGCTTGAGCTTTCCTGGGTCCTGTATGACGTCGGAAACTCTGCTTTTACGATGATCGCCTGTTCGCTGATTCCAATCTGGTTCAAGGAACTTGCCCGCCTCGGCGGAGAAGAAGCATATTCTCATGCGACAGCAAACTGGGCGTATGTCACCGCAATCGTGACGGTGATTACCGCTGTGATTGGGCCGGTGCTTGGCGCGGTCACAGACAACAAAGGTTTCAAAAAACCGATTTTCACAACGGCTTTGGCGATCGGCCTGATCTGCTGCATCATCCTCGGTTTCATCGATGACTGGAAGACATTCCTTCTCGTATACATCGTCGCTAAAGTCGCATATTCTTCCGGGAATACGTTCTATGATTCCATGCTGACCGACGTCACGACCCCCGAACGCAGTGACCAGGTTTCTTCTTTTGGATATGCCTGGGGTTATATCGGATCCTGCCTCCCGTTTACTGTTGCACTGATTTTCTTCATGGCCGGCGAGGGGATGCTCGGAGGGTTTGTCGTTACCAAAGCGACGGCAAGGATCGCGGGGTGCATTGCAACGGCAGTGTGGTGGTTGCTCGTAACGTTGCCTTTGCTCAAGAATTATGAGCAAAAATATTACGTCGTTTCAGAAAAAGGTGCCGTTCGGGAAGCTGTCAGCCGTATT
>CAMKDB010000156.1 GCA_946411155.1 uncultured Faecalibacterium sp. | reverse complement strand
CCTGATCAAACTTGCGGCCGTCTTTCTCGCGCTGATCGTGTGCGGCGTCCTCACCGCGCTGCTCACCGGCGAAGATCCTGTCCGCGTGTACGCCACGATCGTCGACGGCAGTCTCGGCTCACAGCGGAGATTCTGGTCGACGCTGCAAAACGCCGCCATCCTGCTTTGCGTCAGCCTCGCGCTCACACCCGCTTTCCTCATGCGTTTCTGGAATGTCGGCGGCGAAGGTCAGATCCTGATGGGCTCCCTTGCGACGGCGGCATGCATGCTGAAACTGGGAAACCGCCTTCCGCCCCTTCTGCTCTTCCCCCTCATGCTGATCACCGGGATGCTCGCTGGCGCGTTATGGGCGCTTCTCCCCGCCTTCTGCAAAGCGATGTGGAAGACCAACGAGACACTCAGCACCCTGATGCTGAACTATATCGCCACACAGCTTGTCGCCTATTATGTCGTCCTGTGGGAGAATCCCAAGGGCAGCGGCAACGTGGGCGTCATCAACTCGGATACGAAAGCAGGATGGTTTCCTTCCCTGTTCGGTCAGAAATATCTTCTGAACGTGCTGATCGTTCTTGCCGTCCTGTTCTTCCTTTCCGTATATCTCCGTGTCACCAAACACGGGTATGAACTCTCCGTCGTCGGCGAGAGCGAGCGGACCGCCCGTTATCTCGGCATCAAAGTGACCCGGGTCATCCTCCGGACCGCGGCACTCAGCGGCGCGCTTTGCGGTCTCTCCGGCGTTCTTCTGGTCGCCGGAACGAATCACACCATCACCACGACCATCGCCGGAGGACGCGGTTTTACCGCCGTCATGATCAGCTGGATGTCGAAATTCGACCCGCTTATCATGGCGCTGACTTCCTTCTTCATCTCCTTTCTGGAGCGCGGCGCAGGAGAGATCGCCACGGTCTTCAGCCTCAACACCAGTTTTTCGGATATCCTGACCGGAATCATCCTGTTCTTCCTGATCGGAAGCGATTTCTTTATCAATTATCAGATCGTCCCCACCGGAAAGAGACCGGGAAAGGATCGCAAAAATGTTTGATCTTGTTTCTTTCATTCCACGCGCTGTCATGCAGGGCGTTCCCCTGCTGTACGGGTGCGTAGGAGAAATCTACACGGAAAAAAGCGGCAACCTGAACCTGGGCATCCCGGGGATCATGTATGTCGGTGCGATCGGCGGCGTCATCGGCGGTTTCTTCTATGAACAGAGTTCCCTGCCGGTCAACGCGTTCCTTGCCATAGGCATCCCCCTGATCTGTTCGGTGCTCGCTTCCTTCCTTATGGGTCTGCTGTTCTGTTTCCTGACCGTCACCCTGCGCGCGAATCAGAACGTCGCCGGCCTCGCCCTCACCACCTTCGGCGTGGGCGTCGGCAACTTCTTCGGCGGCAGCCTGATCAAGCTTTCCGGAAGCGACGTTCCCAGTATCGCTCTTTCCACGACATCTTCCTATTTCAGCGCGAAGCTCCCCTTTGCGGAACGCCTCGGCTGGTTCGGATCCGTCTTCCTGAACTACAGTTTCCTTGTCTATCTCGCACTGATCGTCTCGGCAGTCTCCGCTTGGTTCCTGAAAAAAACGCGGACCGGCCTCCACCTGCGGGCGGTCGGCGAGGATCCCGCGGCGGCGGACGCCGTCGGCATCAACGTTTCGCGATACAAATACTGCGCGACCTGCTTCGGCAGCGTCATCGCCGGGCTCGGCGGTCTCTACTACATCATGGACTACGCCTGCGGCGTCTGGAGCAACAACGGATTCGGCGACCGCGGATGGCTTGCCATCGCGCTGGTCATCTTCACGATCTGGAATCCCGGTACCGCCATTCCCGCGAGTTTCCTGTTCGGCGGCATGTATATCCTGTACCTGTTCATTCCTGCCGGCACCCAGCTCGCCAACAAGGAGATCTACAAGATGATCCCCTATGTAGTGACACTCGCCGTCCTGATCCTTGTTTCCGTGCGCAAAAAACGGGAGAACGACCCGCCTTCCAGTCTCGGCCTCTCTTTCTTCCGGGAAGACCGTTAAACTAAAACGATCCCTGCCGCCTCCTTCCGGAGGCGGCTTTTTTATCGTCTTAAGCAATCCGGACAAACAAAAAACGGGGCGGATGCCCCGTTTTTTCTCCGTTCCCGTCAACCTTCCCGGAAACCTTCTTTGTATTTGTCCAGATAATAATCCAGTTTGTACTGCTGCAGTTTCGGCAGTCTGCGCTCGCCCATCCACGGTGACACGTCAAGCATCATCGTCTTTTTGGATCCTTCTGTGTACGGCGTCCATGCGGGCAGTTCCGGACCGTTGGGATCGCCGTGTTTCACGAAATTCGCCCAGTATTCCGCCATCATGTTGGAGAGATCGTAATCGCTTCCCGTATACTTCCTCCAGTCCCGGTCCAGCGTCTGGAAAACGTACAGATGTTCGAAACCGTGATATGCACCTTCGAAATCTCCCGGCGCTCTGCGGATATTGCAGTAGAGATATGCCGGCGTCATGTGGTTGTGCAGCTGGGTCTCCGCGAACATCCTTGCGCGGTAGATGTTGCTGTCCGTCATGGCAACCGCGATATCCGTATCGCTCAGGGAATCGCAGTAACGGACGAAGTCCTCCGCCTTGTCGCCGAACTTCTCCGCGTATTTCCGGACCTTCTCTCTGGTCAGGATGGCGCTGGGGGCGAACGTCGTGACGATCGCGCCTTCATCGCCTGCGCCGCCCACCAGATACGGGATGTCGTGATGGCGGCCGCTGATATACACGTCGCAGGGATCCTCCGGGAACACATAGCCGTCGATCACGCCGCGGAAGAAGCAGAGATAACCGGGCATCTTCCGGTACACGTCGGACAGTTCCTCACAGGACAGTTTCCGAAGTTCCTCCAGCGAGGAGCAGCCCGCCGCTGCGGCAAACTGATCGCCCCTGCGGAACGCTTCCTCCTTATCCATCCAGAACGGGCTGGAATGAGGACCGTCGTCCGGATCGCTCATATCGTGGGTCACCGGCGCGCTCTCGATGATGCAGCCCGCCAGATCCCCTTCCGTCAGGGGCGTGCTGCAGAGCGCCGTCGCCGCGACCGCGCCGGAGGAATGCCCCATGAGAGTGATCCGGTCCGGGTCACCGCCGAATGAACGGATATTGTTCCGCACCCATTTCAGCGCGGCGATCTGGTCCAGATAGTAGATATTCCCCGCACTGCCGTAAGGATTCTCCTTCTCCATGTCCCGGTGTACGAGCATGCCCAGCGGACCGGTGCGGTAGTTGATGGTGACGAGGATCACGCCCCTCTTGCAGAAGCCTTCCCCGTCATACATGGGCTCGTTGGAAGCGCCGCCCATGAACGCGCCGCCGGGGATGAACATCAGCACGGGCAGGTCCTCGCCTTCCGCCGCTGCGGGCGTATAGACGTTCAGGTACAGACAGTCCTCGCTGACTTTCAGATCGTCCCGCGGTACGAGAAACTGGTAGCAGGCGTTGCCGAATTCCACACAGTCCCGGACTCCTTCCCATTTCTCATGGGGCTGAGGAAACCGCCAGCGCAGTTCCCCGACGGGCGGAGCCGCATAAGGGATCCCCCGGAACACCGTGAATTTCGGATTGTTTCCCGGAGCGCCGCGCACAAGGCCGCACTCCGTCTTCGCGACGCGCATCGCCGTCTTTCCTCTTCCGTATTCAAAAGCCATCTCTCTGTCCTCCGATGTTTGCTTTTTGTTGAAAAGATCCGGTTATTTCCGCACTTCCTTCAGTCCGACGTGATCCATCGCCTCAC
>CAMKDB010000155.1 GCA_946411155.1 uncultured Faecalibacterium sp. | reverse complement strand
AAAGGAGGGTTTCAAAATGAAGAAAAAAGTATCCCGTATACTTGCGCTGGTTCTGGTTCTGGCTCTGATAGGCGCGATCCCCGCTTTTGCGGAAACAACGAAACTGGTGATCTGGGGTCACCAGGAAGAAGTATGGAACAATAACTACCAGAAGATTGCCGATGATTTCATGGCAGAGAACCCTGATATTCAGATCAGCTTCGAATTCTTCCCCTATGATGATTTTGAAGCAAAGGTCCAGACCTCTCTGATCTCGAAGAACAGCGACTGCGATATCTATGAGATGTGGGGCGGCTGGGGAATTGATTACGCGCCAACGGGAAGCCTTGATCCGATCGCCGACGAAGTGGCGGAGGAGATCAGGGCTGAAGCATATCCGTCAACTTACGGCGCAATGGAGTATGACGGAAAGATCTACGCGCTTCCGCTGGAATTCAATATTGAGTGCGGCGGACTGGTGGTCAATCTTCATCTGCTCGGTGACAACCCCATCCCGACAACCTGGGATGAACTGGTGGAGACTGCGAAGAAGGGAACGGTACGCAACGGCAATCAGTTCGACGTAAGAGGATTTGATTTCGTCGGATGGGACGGTGTTGCCTATACCTTTGCCGCAATGATCATGTCACAGGGCGCAAGTTATTTCAATGAGGACGGAACATTTAACGTAACATCTCCGGAAGCAAAGAAAGCATTCGAGGCCCTGGCAGATCTGGTTATCGGTGAAGAGCCTGTCACAGATCTTGAGGGACTGACCACTGCGGGTGCACTGGAGAACTTCCAGAAGCTGTATACCGACCAGGCTCTGTTTGTCCCGCACGGACCGTGGGTCATCGCGGATGCTCTTTCCACCTTCGGCCTTGAATACGGAACAGACTTTGACTATGTCGCACTTCCGTGGTTCGGCGATGAAGTGGCGTTCCCGGCAGAGACCGGATGGTGCTTCTCCATCAATGCTGCCAGCGAGCATAAGGAAGCTGCAAACCGGTTCCTGGATTATCTGTTCTCTGACGAAGTTCTGATGGAGAACAATGTGGCCTGCGGACAGATTCCGTCGAAGAAGAGTGTTGCAACGAGCGAAGAATATCTGGAGAAGTTCCCATACGCAAGACCGCTGGTGGATATTCTTGAAAAATCTTCCTTCATCGGATTCTTCAACACAGACCGATTCAAGGAAGCAATCGACAATACTTTCGTAGACTACTGCTCAGGCATCTATGATTCTTCCGACGCCGCGCTTGCGGACATGGAGGAGAAACTGAACGGTATCCTGTAATTACAGACAATGAATCATGTAATTACTGAAATGAACGTGTAATTACTGACGGGACCCTGTCTCTACCAGACAGGGTCCTGCGATAATAACAGAAACCGGAAGCGTGGTTATATGAAGAAGGATAATCGCAGATTTCTGCTGTTGGTGCTGGTCCCGTGTTTTGCGGCGGTATTCGTATTCCTGGTGCTCCCGATCATCGGGACATGCCTGGTTTCCTTTATGGAATACAATCCACTCCGCAGTGAGAACTCTTTTGTAGGAATCAACAATTATGTCCGGCTGCTGCATGACCAGTCGTTCTTCAAGGCGATGGGCAATACACTCGTATTTACTTTTGCTGCAGTCGCGATCAATATCGTGCTGGCGCTTGCGATGGCTGTTGCCATAAGCCAGTTTGAATCGAACCGCACGAGGAGCTTCTTCCGCATGATGGTGTTCCTGCCGTGCATCGCGCCGATGGTCGCCTCGGCAGTTGTCTGGCTGAGATCTCTGTACGAGCCGCGCGGCGGTATGTTCAATGCGCTTCTGAGAGCATTCGGACTGGAGGGTGTCTCCTGGGTAGGGGATGCACGCTATCTGATGGTCTCGGTCATCATCTTTACGCTGTGGGCGGACATAGGCTACAACGTGATTCTGTTCTCCGCCGGGATCGACGGAATCCCCGGGAATCTGTATGAGTCGGCAAAACTGGACGGTGCCGGAAGATGGCAGCTGTTCCGGATGATCACACTTCCGCTTCTTGGCAGGACGACTACGTTCATTCTTCTGATGACACTGACATCCTATTTCCAGATGTTCGCACAGTTCCAGATCTTCGCGCCGAAAGAAGGACCGCAGCAGTCCGGCCTGGTCATGACCGGATACATCTACAAGCAGGCTTTTGTCAATAAGGAAATGGGTTACGCAGCAGCCATCTCCATGGCGCTGTTTGCCGTAATCCTGGTTGTATCCGCAGTACAGCAGAGAATAAACAGGGTAGATTGGGAGTATTGATATGACAGTGAATACAAAGAAAAAATTCTATCAGAGAGAGGGATTCCGGATAAGGCTGATCCTGTTTCTTGTGATGGTCGTGGTTTCGCTGATCATCGTGACCCCGTATGTCTGGATGCTCTCCAATTCATTCAAATCCACAAAAGAGACTCTGGTGGACGCATCACACCTGCTGCCGAAGGAACCGACCGTCGACGGCTACCGCAAGGTGCTGACGGATTCCCCGTTCTTTTACTGGCTGCGCAATTCACTGATCATTACTGTGTCAGATACGGTGATCATCCTCTTTACGAGTACGATCCTCGGCTATCTGTTTTCCAGGTTTGAATTCCGCGGCAAACGTTTCCTGTTCATGATGCTGCTGTTCACGATGATGGTACCGGCTCAGGTAACGATGATCACAAAGTTTATCCTGATCGACAGGATCGGACTGTATGACAATCTTCTGGCTTTGATCATTCCGGCTGTTGTCAGCGCGTTCGGCGTTTATCTGTGCAGGCAGTACTGTGATGAGATACCGAGGGAACTTCTGGAGAGCGCCAGGATAGACGGCGCAGGTCATTTTCAGGTCTACATCCATATCGTGATACCGCAGATCCGTCCGGCGATCGGATCTCTGGCGATCTTTACGTTCCTTGAGATCTGGAATGACTACCTCAATCCGCTGCTGTATCTGTCGTCAACCAACAAACAGACGCTTCCCCTGGCGCTGTCATTTTTCTCTTCGCAGCACCAGACGGATCTGTCGGCGACCATGGCGGCCTCCGCGCTGATCATGATCCCGGCGTCCATCGTATTCATCGTATTCCAGAAGCAGTTCATCAAGGGAATCGCGATGACGGGAATGAAGGGTTGAAAATCATGAGGAAGATAACGAAAATGAGTGCATTTCTGATAGCATCGGCGCTTGCGTTTACTTCATGCGTGCCTGGTGCGGAACCTGAGGGACTGGTCCTGCAGGACCTGGACTACAGTGAGGATCCTGTCGACATCCCGAATCCGGACCGGGGCTTCTACCGTGCAAATGACGGCATGGTCGTGCCTGTTGAGGGAACCGGAGAGGAAGGAACACAGATGGAGGTCGGAGAAGAGCCGGTCACCGTCGGCGGTACGCAGGTGACAACGCGGGTAAGCCATGTGTATTTTGACCTGCGAAACTTCTCGGACAATGCCATCACCGGATGGGGGACCCCCTATGACGAGGATTACTTTGCGCCGGAAGACGTGTCGATACGCTCCCGCGAGGGGGACGAGGCTCCGTACGACTATGATACCCATCTGGATTACTGGCTGGAAAATGAACTGCCCAACTGGCCTCATGGTACTTCCCAGCCTCTGACAGAGGATGCTCTTGCGTATATCAGGGACAAGCTGGAGCAGGTGAGAGAAGGAGAAGGCGTCACCATGGTCCGGTTCAATTATGACGGTCCCGGATTCAGCTGGGTGAGCGCAGAGCACCCTGACGACGGCTATGTCGACCAGAAGATCGCAGACGTTGAACCGGATAAGGAAGTGATTCTTGAACACATCTCTCAGATCGCGCCGATCCTGGAAGAGTATGAGGACGTGCTGATG
>CAMKDB010000154.1 GCA_946411155.1 uncultured Faecalibacterium sp. | reverse complement strand
GAGGGAGAGGAAACTGCCGGAGCAGAGGAAGGACCGGATCCGGAAGAAGGGACGGGAGAGGAACTGCCCTGCCCGGAGGAGCAGCCTGTCAGGCAGAACAGAATGCATAAGCATAACATAGTGGAAAGCAGTTGTTTCATACTTTTTCTCCTGATCACTAGTTGAAACTGCTCACCCTTCCAGACGCCACAGCCTGTAGAGGAAGGTCACGACCTGACCTCTGGTGCAGGGATCGTTCGGTGCGAATTTCGTCTTGCTGATCCCGGTCGTGATCCCGTTCTGGGCAGCCCAGATAACGGCATTGTAGTAATAATCGGTCTTCCTGACGTCTGTGAAAGACGGCAGGGGTGAGGAGGCCGGCTTTGGTTCGCCGATCGCCCGGTACAGCAGAGTGACGACCTGTGCGCGTGTGCAGATATCATCGGTGCCGAAATACCCCGTCGGATTCCCGTGGCTGTCCGTATATCCGGTGGTGATGTCATACTGGTACGCCCACACGACCGCGTCGTAATAATAAGCTCCCTTCTTCACATCCCTGAATTTCGGCACATTCGCGTAGTCCACTTCCGGGCATCCGTCTGCCCGGTACAGGAACGTGACGATCTGGGCCCTCGTGCAGGAATCATTGGGACCGAAGTATCCGGTGAGTTTTCCGTTCTTATCGGTATAGCCGTTCGTGATCCCCATATCGACCGCCCAGTAGACCGGCATGAAGAAGAAGGATTTGGAATTCTTGACGTCCTTAAACTGATAGCCTTTCTGGAAGTAGAGAGTATCCGTGCTTACATTCGCGTACCCTTTCTTGTTATTCTCCATGCGCAGGAAGCATTCGCGCTTTCCTGCGGCTGTCGGATAGTCTGACAACAACAGGGTGCATTTGTTGGTGAAGCCGACAGGCGGAGCGGAGTAGGAATCAGTCGTACAGGTGGCTTCGACTTCGCCGTAGAACCACGGAGGACAATCGACGAGCAGCAGGATCCGGTATATATTCGAAGTCCCCGGGTACTTTCCGAGATTTCTAACCACTGTCGCAGTGGCGGTGAGCGTTCCGGGCATATCGCCGTGTACGACGATCGTCGTTGCGGCAGAGGCATTACCGCAGATACTGAACACCGTCAGGAACAGAAGAACGAGACACAGAACTTTTTTCATGCGCTTTTCCATTTGAAATCACCTGTTTCTTTTTGATTACTCTTCACGATTTTGATTATACAACTTATGTGAGTGAAGTGACATTAGGGAAATTCGTTAAGCACGGAATACCGATAGATGCTGTATGCTGAAACGATAGGAACTCTTTAGATACCTATGTTATTGTTGCACCGACCAGACAGGAAAACGGCAGATACCCTTTGATCGCGGCGATAACTGTGGACAGATACTCTGAGAGTGTTTTCGTAACAGATACCTTTGACATGGCTCATACAGCAAATACGCGTCACAAAACAAAGACAGCGAAGCTGACATAATGATACAGTGGTCGTCACTCATCTCCGCTGACAATTCTACGATAGAGGATTACCACCAATAATCAAGAATTCTCATCAGAATCTGTTATCTGATGATGTTCTGGAACAATTTGGAGAGAAAAAACGGAGATGGCTTTTATGCATGAATAATTGGGTAAAAATGTCCTGCCGTTCAATACGTACGAAGAGTGCTAAAGTATCGCTTGAACGCTCTTTTCCAAAATCAAGTCCTGCATGCTCGAATCCGGAATCGTAGTCCGATACACTGTAGATGGTAAGGGAAGAGCAGAATCATAAAAACAGACGGGATCGATCTGGAACGAATCACGCAAATGGTTTGAGTGAAAAGCGGGTGATCGTGCAATCCGATTCACCGGAAGAATGGACCAGAGGCGTGGGGTGCTCAGACAATTGGGTGATTATCTGCGGCAAAGAATTCCGTCTGCTGTATGCCTTGTATATATACAGAGGTAAACGGATATGCCAGAAAAGGAAACGATTATTATGTGTAACTAGATATGATATACTTTAAAATAGTATATTTCAAAACTTGTTTAAGAGGAATCTTCTCCGTTGTGGAGGGCAAGAAGGGACGTTCGAAAAGAGAAAACAGACATGACAAAAATGCAGTATATCAACCATGCAGAGTTTGTTTCACCGTAGTCACTCAGAGTTCACATAAAAGAAGCCCTTGAATATGGAATGAAATAGAAAAAATGATGGAGGATATGATAATGTCTGTCGATACACCCAAAACCTGTCCAGAAATGGTTTCAATTCGATCATTGTCAAACTATAGATTTGAAATACCCGTGTACCAGCGCGGCTTCCGGTGGACGAGACAGCAGATAAAGGAATTAATCGATGACCTTTATGAGTTTAGTAATGATCCAGACAAATCAACTTATTGCTTGCAAAATGTAACTGTCCGAAAAAAGGTGAACGACACAGGCGAGATTATATATGAGGTCATCGATGGTCAACAAAGACTGACTGCGATTTGGATCTTGGTGATGTCGTTTATGGATTCGAGAGTGTACTTCAATGATCCCATGCCGGTTTATACACTTGAATATGAGGAAAAAGCTGGTTTAACAAAATATGTTGCAAGTATTTCCGACAAAGTGTGCGAAAACCCTCGGGGCGAAAATATCCTTAATATTGATCATCCCAAAGATATTGATTCTTCTTTAATTTATGATGCTTTCGAATACATTTTTCATTCCTATAAAAGCGTAGATAACAATAATTTCGCTAGGGTATATAATACAATCTTTGGTGCCGGATTCTTTTCAGACAGAAAGCAGATCTCAATCATTTGGAATGAGATAGACCCTGTTGGAGTGGATGACAGTGAGAAGACGAAGTACATAATTGATCGGTTTTCCAATCTCAACGCAAATAAGATCCCTCTTACTGAATCAGAACTAATAAAAGCATACTTTATTGATAGATTATCCAGGGAGAGAGTTCAGGAGTTTTCTCTTCAATGGGAAGAAATGGAACGCGGCCTCAATAATGATGAATTCTGGTGGTTTATTTCTTCTGGGCAAGATGAGGAGACAAGGACAGATATTCTTTTTAGAGTTCACTTAGAAGCGGCAGAATCAATTGATGTCAATGGACATCACAATTTGTCTCGGATAATAAGCAAAAAACTAAGTGATACCGAGTCTGCTTACGATGAATGGTCTGAAATCGTTCAGATTTATGAGACTCTAAACGATTGGTATAAAGATTATTATTTTTACCATGTGATAGGTCTTATTATTGCAATAGAGAAGGAGAGCGCCAGTTCAATTATCAGGAGCCTATATCATGCCTACAAGCACTCCAGTAAAAAGGAATTCAAAGAACTGCTGAAGAGGAGGATTCGAAAAGAAGATTGTTTTAAAATTCCTTTCCTGGTTGAGGACGGTGATGATTGGAGCATCGAGCAGGCAAGTGAAATACTTCTTGAGGGACGGGACAATAAGGAAATCTCCTACATTAGACATAAGGAACTCGTTAAGCCGATCCTGCTTTTGTTCAATGTTTCGTTACTTTTGAATGCTTATAAAATTAATTCCGAAAATGCTGCTGAACGGTTCTCGTTCAAGATTTACAAGAGCAGAAGCAATCCGATCGAAATTGAACACATTAATCCCCAGCACTTAGAGGGGAAAAAACCTGATAAGTCGAAGTATACCGCAGACGAGAAAAAATCATGGGCTTTGAGTACGATTGAAGTTGTTGAAGACGCAGAAACAAAAAGTGCGATGGCAGATGAAATCAAAAAGGCTGATTGGAACAAGCAGAACAAAGTGTTGATTGAAAGAATTGAAAGCGCGGCACAGCTCAATGCGTTGAGCAATTTGACATTGCTTGATAAAAATCTCAACGTTTGCTACGGTGACAACTTCTTCAAAGAAAAAAGAAATCATATTCTTGCGGCAAGATTTGGAAATCCCGT
>CAMKDB010000153.1 GCA_946411155.1 uncultured Faecalibacterium sp. | reverse complement strand
GCAGACCGGACACCGGATCTGGCGCTTCTTCGCTTTTGCGTAGGCTTCTCTGGACAGGCGGAGCTTCTCCAGCGTCTCCTCATCCGGATCCCGGAACCTGGGATTCCAGTTCATCCAGGGTTCTCGCTCGGGCTGTTCCGGGAACACCGAGACGGCGTTGTTGCCGATCTCCGCCGATATCATCCGCGGCGCGTCCGGTTCCAGATACGGATCCCCGCAGACCGCTCCGTCCGCCGTGGCGATCCGGATATTGGCAGCGCCGCACCGCTCGCAGCTGAAGATCTTCTCCGCCGGATCCGCTTCCGTATCTTGATTGAGATGGCCGCATTTATAGCATCTCAGGCTCTTCGTCATCTCAAGTTCCTCCTTTTTGTGATGAAAAAAGTGTCTGCCGAAACAGGCACATGTACTCTGTCTTTCTGTCTGAAGATCAGCTGCTCTTCGTCAGTTTTTCACGTTCCACTGACGGACCAGCCCCGGGATCACGAACCACTGCTGTTCCTCCCGGAACAGGATGCATTCCCTGCCGTTGACTTCCACCACGTAGTATTCGGACGCGTCCAGCTGATACGCCTTCGGTACGGGACGGACTTCCAGGATGCGCTGGATCACGTAGGGCTTCTGATCCACCTCGATCACCGTGGGGCAGCACTGCCCGTCGGGATAATGGATCACGTGCGCGGACACATATTTCTTTTTCCCGCCGATCGCCTGCATCTTCCCCGTCTCCTGCTTCCGTCTGCCTCAGGAGCGCATCTGCACGAACCAGCGGTCTCCTTCGCAGTACAGTTCCGTATATTTCCCGTTGATCCGGACCTTCCAGGTCCGGACGTTTCTCTCCGATGGGACGGCGTCCAGTTCCCTCGCCGAACGGATGTGGTATACCGTTCCGTTCGCCGTCCGGATCTGGATCGGCGTGATGTCGCCGTCCGCCCCGTGGATTGCCTGTACGCTCACATAGGTCTTGCCGTATGTCACGGTACCCATCTGCCGCCTCCTGAAATCTGCTTCTCAGCCGACCCGTTTCCTGCCGTCCGCGGGCGCCTCCTGCACGGGGGCGTCTTTCCTGTTCCCGTACACGGCGCGGATCGCGCGCTCCCGGTACACGGCGACCTTCAGGTCCACGAACCAGTCGTTGAGGCTGTCCCAGTCCTCCCTGTTGCAGGGAGGGAAGTTCCTGCCCGTGAGGTCGAAATACTCGTTGAAATATCTCGCCGCCTCGATATTGAGGATCTTGCTTTCCTTCTGTTCCTGCCTGCCCATCGTCAGTACCTCCACGAATTTCCCACCATCCCGAACAGCAGCTGATCGTCCTTCTGCGGGATGATGAACCACATCTGCCCGTTCCGGTACAGATACCGTTCCTTCCCTTTGATCTTCACCAGGAACCGTTCCTGCGCGCCGTAGTTCCGTTCCTGTCCCGGCAGTTTCTGGCTCTGCACCACGCCCTCGATGAGGAAGGCGCCGCCCTCCGTCTCCAGGACCTGCGGGCAGCACAGCCCGTTGATATAATGCATCGCCGTGACCGTCACGTAGCGGATCCTGCCGCCGTAATCATTGTGCGCCGGCATACCGCTCACCCGCCTTCCGGATCACGGTCCGGTCCGGGATCCGGACCGGGTCCGTTTCTTCCATATACGCCCGGATCCAGTTTTCCCGGACCAGGTTGATCTGCCCGCAGCAGTCGCACTCAAACAGGCCTCCGGTCTCCTCGAGGAGCAGACCGATGTTCTGCTTTCCACACCTTGCGCATCTCGCCTGATAGATCTTCATCCTGCTCCTCCTTTCCGGATCCCCAGATCCCCTTCGATGTATTCTTCCAGCGGGCGGTACTCCAGCAGTTCCAGTTCCCGGAACCGGTTGACCAGCGCCGTATAACTGACGCCCATGGCGTCCGCGATCTTCTGCAGGCTCAGTTTATCTTCCTGGGAGAAGATCCCGTCTCCGTAGCAGCGCACCGGCGCGCCGCCGTGAAATCTCTTCACCGCTCTTTCAAGCAGGAATTCCGGCATCAGGAGGGCTGCGCCAAGCCGGTTCGCCCACACTTCGTTCAGGCAGAACAGTTCATGCAGTTCCTGAAAGGAATAGATCTGTTCCCGGTCGAAATCATTGTGGAAATATCCGGCGCTCTGCAGCGGGATGTGCTTCTCCAGGATCCGGTGCGCCGCCTCATGGGCCAGCGTGAACCTCCTCCTGCCGCTCTCCTCGTTCCGGAGCAGATATTTCTCCACCACGACCGCGCCTTCCGGGAAGACGATCCGCCGGATCTGTCCGCCCCTGTACACGAACAGCGGCGACTTTCCGTCCGAGATGTATCCGATCTTCCCCGGGTCCGGTTCCGCGAACTGCTCATAGAAGAGTTCCAGTCCCAGATACTCCGTGATGAAGCCCTCGATATCGATGCTCAGGGGATGCCTCCCCCGGTTCCTGCGCAGATAATCCCGTATGACACCTTCTCCCAGCGCGTCCAGTTCCCGGTCTGTAACAAGATGTCTCATTTGTCTTTTTTCTCCTGTCAAACCGCTTCCACATACCACCGGTCCCCATCCTGGTACAGATACCGGGTGCTCCTTCCGATGAGGACCGTGTAGCGCGTCCCCTCATATTCTCCGTCCAGGCTCCTGCTGGCGTGGATCACCCTGCGCACCTTCCATGTCCTGCCATCCGTCCACCGGATCTCCATGGGCAGGACGGCGCCGTTGTCCAGATGGTTGCAGATGACCTGCACATACGTCTTCTTCACGTCCGGGATCCTTACAGGTAGTGGAACACGTTCTTCGCGACGCCCTGGACCGTGAGGGAATCCACCAGGATGGTCCTGCCCGGATATACCGCCTCGTTGGCGTATTTCAGGACGGCCTTCCTGCTCCTCGGGTCGACGCCGGCGTACCGCTTCAGGGTGTTGTTGTTCTCGTCGTCCAGCGCGACCACGATGTCGCCCACCTGGCAGTCCGTCTGCTTCCGGATAAGGACGTAGTCCCCGTCGTAGATGCCGTCGTCCTCCATGGAGTCTCCGGTGGCTTTCAGGAGGTAGAAATCTCCTTTCCCAAATAACCCTTCCGGCAGGGAGATATACGCTTCCACGTTCTCCTCCTCATGCTCCGGATCGCCGCAGGCGATGGAGCCGACGAGCGGCGCCGAGAAATAGCCCGTGAGGGTCTTGGACACCTTGTCGATCCCGGACAGCACGCCGTTCTCATACCGCAGCATCCCGCGCTCGTTCATGGCGACCAGATACTTGTGCGCCGCCCCGTTGGACAGCTGTACCTCTCCCGCGATCTCGCGCGTGGTCGGTGTTCTGTGGTTCGCTCTGTAGTAATCTCCGATGAAATCCTGGATCCGGTTCATCGTCTCTTCTTTTTTCGTACGCATGCATGCACCTCATTTTCTGTATCGGAAGCAAGTTGCTTCCGATACACTTATCTTACATCAGGATTTCCAAAATGCAATAGAATTTTGGAACAAATATTCCCAAAAATGAAGAGGTGCACGTTTGCACGTGCACCTCTTTCTGTTTTATCTACTCTTTTCCGCAATTTACTGATTCGCAAGCATTTCCGGCTTTTGGCTAATTGAGGTCGATATGTTAGAAGTTTGAATCCGTATAAGAATCTCTTATTCTTATAGTCACTTGAATCAATTTGATGAGATTCTCCCTTGATATTTAGGGCAAGGATCCTAAAAATTCCTTTTGACATCATATAAGGGTCAAACAGAATAAATATGATTATTCCATCTCGTTCTATACAATTTCTAATAAGAAAAAACTTTAGTCTTAATCAATCTGTTATACGGAATTATAAGAGAATATATCCTTCTTATGCTTTATCGGATTCTGTTACTTTTAGGCAAAAAGGCACCGTATTTCTACAATGCTTTTGTCTTACTCAGAACACAGGTTTACTCTGTAGTCTCTGTTGAGTCTTTTTCTATTGTATCGTATTT
>CAMKDB010000152.1 GCA_946411155.1 uncultured Faecalibacterium sp. | reverse complement strand
CCACCAGAATCCGGATCGCGTAGATATCATAGATCTCCTCAATGGAACGGCTCTGAACATAGATCTTGCGATAAATCCCGTAGATCGATTTGATCCTGGACTGGATCTCTGCTTCCTTGATCCCGTTCTGTTCCAGTTTTTCACGGATTTCTGATGTGACGGTCTGGATAAAGTTGCCGTTTTTCTTCTGCATATCATTCAGAAGGACTCGGATCTCATTGTAGGAAGTGGGATCCAGATACTTCAGCGACAGATCTTCCATCTCCTCACGGAATTTGGACATGCCGAGCCGGTGAGCAATTGGCGCGTAGACTTCCATCGTCTCCAGAGATATTTCTCTCTGTTTTTGTGGCGTCATAAAGGATAGCGTGCGCATATTGTGGAGGCGGTCGCAGAGTTTGATGAGCATGACGCGGATATCCTTGCTCATGGCAAGCAGCATTTTGCGAAGGTTTTCCGCCTGTTCCTCCTCCATACTGGAGAATTTGATGTTCCCGAGTTTGGTGACGCCGTCAACCAGTTCTGCGATCTCATTGCCGAACTTTGCCCGGAGTTCTTCCAGCGTCGTTTCCGTATCCTCGACTACGTCGTGAAGCAGCGCAGCACAGAGAGTAGCGTCATCCAGGCCCAGTTCCAGCAGGAGCAGGGCGACATTCAGCGGATGATCGATATAGGGATCCCCGCTCTTTCTGAACTGACCGGCATGCCGTTCATTGGCAAAAACGAACGCACGGCGGATCGCCGGAAGGTCATATGGCCTTCCGCTCTTTTCAATCGCTACTTGTAACTTTGCAAATGTCATAGACGCCTTCTGTTCAATCCCGGGTGACTGCCCGGAATGTAGGTGAATCCATAAGGTCACGTTTCGGAGCGTCCGGTACGATGCGCAGCATCGCCGCCCGGTTTTCCGGTTCAATCGTAATGAATCCAAGTTCCGAGAAGACCCGGATCAGGGTCAGGATCTTTCCCAGGGGAAGGTCTCCAAATTTCCCGCATAGTCTTCGCTCGGTGAACAACTGGGCATTCTCCTGTTTCAACCGGCGGTAAACCAGCGCCGCATCGTTCCTGGTACACCGGAGCGCATCGCAGTCTGTATGACCGGAGAAGCACAGCCTCCTGTATTCCTCATAGGAATCCAGATCTTCTTTTCGGAAGGAGGAAGATGACAGTGCGCATACGCGCAAAGAAACACAGTCCCAGTTCTGCCCGTGATAAATGCTCAAATTGACGACCACGTCCAGCATCTGACCGACGGAATATTCAAACGCCTCGGGACATACGCCGAAATAAGCGGCATACATCTGCTGGCCGCCCTGTTTGAGGCCGATCCGCGTATGGCGTTCACCAAGCGGATAGATTCCGGTAAGAACCGCGTTACGGATCACAAAGTTGGGCTCCTTGTTTGCGCTTCCGAACGGAGCGAGACAGCGTAACTGTTCCACGTCCCGTTCATTGAGCTCACTCATCTGGACCTCTGCCTCGATATTCAGCTCCGGGAGCCGGAATTCTCCGGCATGCAACTTGCAGTAAGCAAACAGCCGTTCCTTCAGTACAGGGACATTTCTGGTCTGCATCGTAAATCCTGCAGCCATATCGTGCCCGCCGAACTTCTCCATAAGATCGCTGCAGGAACTGATCATGTCGAACAGTGAGAAGCCGGATATGCTCCGTCCGGACCCTTTCGCCGTATCGCCGTCTATCGCAATCACGATGGCAGGTTTGTCAAAGATGTCCACGAGTCTGGAACAAACGATTCCCATGACACCGGGGTGGAAATCTTCCCCGGCAATAAACACAAGTGGGTCAGCGACCTTTCCGGGATCATCGCAGAAATACTGCTGGATTTTCCTGGTAGTCTCCGCCTCTGCATCCTGACGCTGCCGGTTGAGTGTTTCCAGCTGTTCCGCCAGTTGTTTCGCCTCCTCCTGATCCTCTGTCAGGAGCAGGGAGAGAGCCATTTCAGCGTCTCCCATCCGTCCGGCAGCATTTAGTCTCGGCGCAATAGTGTATGCCACATTGGATTCGTCCATCTGATCCAGGGAAAGCCCGACGGTTTCGCAAAGTGCACGCAGGCCGATCAGATCGCAGGAACTGAATTCCCGAATCGATCTGGAAACGATGTACCGGTTTTCGTCAAGCAGCGGCATGATATCCCCGATAGTGCCGATCGTCGCGAGCACGCCGTAACGTTCAATGGCCTCGTCCATGGAGATATCCTCCAGAACTGCCGCAAGTTCCAATGCGACCCCGACTCCGGCGATATCCTTGAACATGGATGTATCATCCAGCCTGTGCGGATTGACAACTGCATCTGCAATGGGCAATTCTTCTCTCGCCATGTGGTGGTCCGTGATGACCATCGAAATGCCGAGTTCTCTGGCATATGCCGCCTCATCGTAGGCAGATATCCCGTTGTCCACTGTGACGACCAATGATACACCGGAATTTTTAAAATGCTCCAGCACCTCTTTGGAAAGACCGTATCCGGAGCCTTCTCTCGACGGAAGTGCACAGACCACTTCCGCACCGAACCCGGAAAGGCAGCGGTACATCAGTGTCGTCGCGGTCAGTCCATCCGCATCATAATCTCCGTAGATAGCGATCTTTTCATCGTTCTCGATCGCTTCACGGATGCGCCGAGCTGCCCTGTCCATATCCTTCCGGGCAAGCGGATCCAAAACTGCAGAACTGCAGTTCAGAAACGCTCTTGCACTCTCCGGGTCGGTATAGCCTCTGGCTGCCAGCACCCGTGCGGGAAGGATTCCGATATTCAATTCAGAGGAGATTCGGCTGACCGCCTCAGGGTCCGTCCTGTGCTGGATCCAACGTCTGATCGCCATAGCGTCGATCTACTCCATTCTGTATTTTTCTATGATCGCAGCGGCTGTACGCAGTCCATCCACCGCAGCGCTCATTATGCCGCCCGCGTATCCCGCGCCCTCGCCGCAAGGGTAGAGGCCATCGGCTCCAACCGCTGAACGATCTTCCCCGCGGGCAATCCTGAGCGGAGAGGAAGTTCTCGTCTCCACACCGGTAAGGACCGCCTCCCGATCCTTGAAACAATCCATCTTTCTGCCGAAGGTCAGGATCCCGTCCCGGATCGCTCCGGAGTAGGTCTCTCCAAGGATCTTCCACAAATCATAGGGCACCACGCCCCTGGCATAAGTCGGGACGACATGTCCCTGTTTCAGCCCTTTTCTGGCATCCAAAAAGGAACCCACATCCGAAGCCGGAGCAAGATAGCCGCCGCCCACGGCGGCATATGCCGCCCGCTCCAGATTCCGCTGGAATTCCAGTGCCCTGTATGGATTGTATCCGAAATCCTTTTCCGTCACGGAAACGCAGATCGCACTGTTGGCGTTCTTTCCGTCACGGGCATGATTGCTCATACCGTTCGTCACTGTGCCTCCAAATTCGGAAGCTGCGGGAACCACTTCCCCGCCCGGACACATGCAGAAAGTATAGACTCCTCTGTCTCCGACACGGGTCGAAAGATTGTATTCACCCACCGGCAGCCGGGGATCACCGGCGAATTTACCATAAAGGGAACGATCAACGTCTTCCTGAAGATGCTCGATCCGCAGTCCGATGGAAAACGGCTTCGCAGTCATGACCAGATCCTTTCCGGACAGCATCGCAAACGTATCCCTCGCGCTGTGCCCGATAGCAAGCACCACCACCTCCGCGGGCATCTGCCCGTCGGTGCAGGTGATCCCTGCCACTTTTCCGGAACGGATATCGATGTCATCCAGGCGGCAGAGAAAACGGACTTCACCGCCATACGCCTCGATGGACTGCCGCATCTGGCGGATGACACGCCTGAGCAGGTCAGTTCCGATATGTGGCTTCGCCTTATACAGAATCTCTTCCGGAGCACCGAACCGGTGGAATGTCTTCAGCACATATTCGCAAAGTTCATCGTGGATCCTGGAGACCAGTTTCCCGTCCGAGAACGTCCCTGCTCCCCCTTCGCCGAACTGGATGTTGGT
>CAMKDB010000151.1 GCA_946411155.1 uncultured Faecalibacterium sp. | reverse complement strand
GACAGATTGCGAAGCGACAGAATTCCTGCCGACGGGATCGGAAAACGAGTTCGAAGCTCTGGCATATGACTCCTATTTTTCATATGCATTCGATAGCTTTGGTGCGGCGGATTCCGTGATTGTTCACATGACCCGCCGGTCGGACGATCCGACTGAGACCGTACTCTATGCTTCCGGCGTTTTGGAGGGAATACAGGGAGAATTCGTCTTTGCGCTGAAACAGACCGATGAGGACCGGTTTGTGGCGGATCTCGGTATGGAGAAACTGGATGGCATTCGGATCTATCCCACCGAGAAGGTGCACACGACGATCCTTTTTGACGGGTTTACCGTGAATGAAACGGTGAGACGCACCGAATATTCTTTCGGTGAGGCTTTCCTGTTCTGGGTGCTCACAGCATTCATCCTCTATGTGGTCGTTATCGTGCGGGCAGCCCGAAACGGGACCCATACACTGAGCCCATGGATCGGTGTTACTTTCGGAGCCGGAACGCTTGCTGCTCTTGCTGGCCTTATGGCAAGCAGGATGTTTACCGCCGCAGCAGCGGTCGGGGATATCCTCGCGGTGCCTGCCGGACTTGCAGCAATGGCCGGTGTGATCTGCATCTATATCGTATCGGTGATCCGATCTCTGCACGGAAAAGCGGCAGTTCTGGCTGCGCTGCTCGCTCTGATCTTCGTTTTCGCCAATGCGCCGCTTCAGGCGCCGGACGAATATACCCATTTCATGCGGGCGTGGACTGTTTCGACCGGGGACTTCACGTTTGACAATACCCGGAAGTTTCCAGCAGACGTCCTCCTTCTGGATGATATCTTCACCGGAGAATTCCATAACAATATCATCAAGACAGGAAAGGGCAACGCGCTCACCGGCATCCTTTCCTATCTCGCACGGGTCGGCGGATCAGAAGAACTGCCATCCTATGAGACCCACATCCAGATCCTGGGACCGTATCTTTTGCCCGGGCTGTTCATGGCTGTTGGCAGGCTGGCCGGTCTGAAGGCGCTGGGGTTGATGTACCTCGGCAGGATCGCCAATGCCGCGATGTATACGGCTGCGGTATGGTACGCGGTGAAGAAAACGAAAAGATACCGCCCTGCTGTACTCGCCGCCGCATTCTGGCCTTTAACTGTATATATGAGCGCCAGCCTTTCTTATGATGCGCTGTATCTTTCCGCTTTTCTGGTCTATCTGGGAAGCGTGTTCGGGGAAATGGAAACTGTGCGGGACCGTTGGGTGACCGTGATCTCTTTCGGGATTCTCGCGGCGATCAAGCCTACAGCAGCTGTTCTGGTTCTTCTGCTTCTGCTTCTGCCCCGTGAGAGCAAGCGCGTGTCCCTCGGTGCGATGTCACTGCTGTGCGGCGCGGCACTGTATTTCTCGGTGATCGGCTATGCCGCACTGGCCTCGAAAGGAATGACCGGTGAATCTCTTCTTCCCGGAGTGGACGTGGCTGCGCAGATCCGCTACATTCTTTCCAATCCGCTGCGATATCTGGTGATCATGCTGGTAGATGGTTACCAGAACGGATTCTACGCAGGCCGTGCCGGCCTTTTCGGCTGGCTGGATGTGGAAACGGTCCTCACGCCGTTCCTTTCCCTGCTGGGATTGCTGGCGGTGTCGGTACTTGGCACCCGCGAGGCGGGGATCGGGCGCAGAAAGTGGGACAGCCTGTGGTTCGCGCTGCTCTGCGTGTTCTTTTACGGCATCACCATTACCGGTTTCTACTGCGAATGTTCCACGCTGGGATCCAGTTCGATCCTTGGCGTGCAGGCAAGATATCTCATCCCCATGATTCCCTGTGTTTCCGCACTGGTCTCCAACGGTCTGGACCGTCTGAAGATCCGGGTGGAGACAGACGGCGCTTACGCCGACCGGGTATCTCTCTGGACATGTGCAGGGGTCTCCCTTGTGGCTGCGGCCGAATTAATGCTGAATTATTTCCTCATGTGAGGTTCTGAATGGATCTTATCGTCTCATTAGTGACAATAACCTGTTATTCCGTGTATCTGACGCGGCGGGGAAAACTGAACGCCTCGGTTACGCCTTTTGTAACGCTCTGCGGTATCATGATCTTTCTCACCGCCGCCGGGATCTGCGACCTGCTGGTGCCGGGCATGATCCTGGTCTACGCCGCTGCGCTTGCCGCCGCCGTTTTCACGCTGGTGAAAGAAAAGGATCAGTGGAAACAGATCCTGGCGGGCGTGTTCCAGCCGGGCTTCGTTTTCTTCCTTGCGGTCACCGCCTTTTTCTGGTTTGAACTGAAGGCGCGCAATGCGGGATTCCGGGTATGGGATGAGTTCTCTTTCTGGGGCATCGCCGCCCGCGCGGTGTATGAGCGCCGGAAGGTTTACACGCTCTTCACGAGCAGCATGATCAACATCTCCTATCCGCCGGGACTGCCTCTCAACAGTTTTTTCCTGCAGTTCCTGTCTCCGTTCTTTTGCGAGTGGAAGACCTATACTGCATACAATATGCTCGCCATGGCTGCAGTCACACCGCTCTTTTCCAGAGTCCGATGGAAAAATCCGCTTTGGATCCTCGCGACAGGCGGCATCTGCTATTTCGGGATCTATGAGTTCTTCTACGGCCTGGACGGTCTGGTTGCATACGCCAACGCCTACGCGGACTGGATCGTTGGCTTCTGCTTCGGCGGCGCACTGTTGGTCTGGTATTGCTGCGAGACTTCTGGTACAGCACGGTATCTCGCTTCCATGACCGCCGTGATGGCGCTTCCTCTGGTCCGTGACATCGGACTGGCGCTGGGACTTGTGGCGTCCGGTATCATGGTCATCGACCTGTTCTTGGACGGCAGATTCCCCTTCAGGGAGAAAAAAGGAAAAGCCGGGATCCTGTTGCGGTTCGTCGACGCGGGACTGCTGATGCTTTCTGTCGTTGCAAGCTACCTCATGTGGACGATCCATTTCAATCTGACGATCCACATCGACCGGGTCACGATTCCGTATCCCTATTCTGCACTTCAGATGCTGAAAGGGGAGGATCCTCATGCTCTGGAAGTCTGGGCAGAGATGGTGAAGGCGTTCTCTTCGAGGCAGTTCATGAACTTCGGAACACCCAGAGAAATGGTCATCGTCTTCACCGCGGTTGCGGCTGTCCTGTTCCTGATTGCGAAAGACAAAAAGAACAAACTCCGGATCGGTGCGTATGCGGTGCTGAACCTGTTCGGCTTTTTCGTATATTTCCTGTTCCACGCCTATATGTACACGGCGATCTTCGATTATCCCTCCGGGATGTCCCTGATCTGCTATGAACGCTATGTTTCCAGTTACGCTTTCGGATGGTATTTTTCCCTGATCGGACTTGCTGCAAGTTCCGTAGCGGAACCCTATGAACTGAAGAAACTGCCGGAGATCCTCGCACAGCGGTGGAAGATCCTTCCCGGTCTCTGCGTAGTACTGCTTGCGCTGTTTTCCGTATGGCATTTCCTGCCGTTTCCCATGAAGACCCTGAGTATTACCTCGGACTACGTGGATATCAGCCCCAATGAGCTGATTCAGCTTGCGCAGAAGAACCAGCGCCGTTTCCGCTCCATTCTGACGGAAGATGCAAGGATCTATGTGGTCGCCCAGGATTCCAGCGGCGGGGAATGGTTCCTCTGCAACTATGCCTTCATGCCTGCTTATACCGTGACCACGATGGGCGGAGGCAATTTTGTCAGCCAGGAGATCATGGATGCTTCGAAAGACAGCATCTTCTACCGTTATATGGTGGTGGCAAACAAAGAGAATTTTGCAGAGTTCCTGCGGGAAAACGATGTGGATTTCCTGTATATCTTTTCGCTCAACCAGTATTTCATGGACGAATTTGCACCTATGTTCAACGATGGGTTAATGGAACGCATTGACGGCTCTGTTTACCTGTATGCGGTCCACGATATGGGGGACAGTATGGAGTTCGTCGGGGTCTACAGCGGCGACCAGTATCTCGAACTGAAGGAGGCTTGGGGTCGCAATTGAAAAATGTGCTGAAAAAACTGCTGATCTATATCGTGCCGTTCCTGCTGCTGCTGGGACTATTCTTCGCGTTTGAACCATACGATTACCTGTACCTGAGGAAAGGGGATTCGGATTATCTCTGCAAGCC
>CAMKDB010000150.1 GCA_946411155.1 uncultured Faecalibacterium sp. | reverse complement strand
CCGGACGACGTCTGCACCCGCGCGCAGGTCGTGACGTTCATCTACAGGCTGATCCATGAATACTGGGACGTCGACACCTCAGAGGTAGAAGACTTCACCGACGTGAAGAGCAACGCCTACTATTACAACGCGGTCAAATGGTGCGTCGCCTTCGGCATCACCAACGGTTATTCCAACTCCGACGGTTCACCTTCCGGCAAATTCGGTCCGGATGACAAGTGTACCCGCGGTCAGGTCGTCACGTTCCTTTACAGGGCTGAAGACGCAGAGAACCTGATATGATTTTCGGGAGCAAGGCATGCAGTATCCGTTCCGCAAAGCGGACGTAACTGCCATGCCGGAAAAACCTTCCGGCAAATTCGGCCCGGAGGACGTCTGCACCAGAGCTCAGGTCGTGACCTTCCTGTACCGGCTGCTCCGTTACGCGTGGGACTATGACACTTCCTCTGTCCCTGATTTTTCGGACGTCAAGAAAGACACATACTGCTATGACGCGGTCAAGTGGGCGGTCGCCTCGGATATCACCACCGGCTACTCCGGAACTGACAGATTCGGTCCGGACGACTAGTGCATCCGCGGTCAGGTCGTGACCTTCATCTACCGCTGCTTTGAGTAAGTGGATATTGTCCGCCGGTTCCGTACCATACGGAACCGGCATTTCTCTGTCCCCGGAAACCACGGAAGAAAAAATGCCGTGTCCCGTGCAGAACGGCCTCCCGTTAATTTGCGTTGCTTGCCTTTCCGCTGCGGATACGATATAAACAGTCCAGAACGAAGGAGGTGATCCGCTGTGCTTGGTACGAACATCAAAGAACTGAGAAAAAACAAAGGCTATTCCCAGGAGACGTTCGCGCAGGAACTGAATGTCGTGCGGCAGACCGTTTCGAAATGGGAAAAGGGCTACTCCGTCCCGGACGCGCTCATGCTGGAAAAGATGGCGGAGATTCTGGACGTCTCCGTCGGCGACCTCCTCGGGACAGAAACAGACTCCTCGTCCCAGAAGAACGAACTGGAGCAGCTCTCCGCGCAGCTGGCGGTCCTCAACGACCAGATCGCGCGGGAAATGGGCAGACGCAGGCGGAACAGAAAGATCCTGCTCACCGTCCTCGTCTCCTTCCTGAGTCTGCTCCTCATGCTCGGATGCGTCTCCCTCATCTCGAATCCGCTCATCGCGGAATTCTTCTCCCGCACGAAATATCCGCCGGGAGATGTCTCCCGGACGGAAGTCCTCCCTGTGTATTCGGAACTGTATTCGGAAGAGGAGATCGGCGAAGCAATCGATGTCATCCGGGAGGAGTTCGTCCGGGACTGGGACGGCTGCGTTCTGAAGGAGATCTGCTACGCCGGAGATAAGATCTCCCGGACGGAAACAGAGGACAGAGGCGTTGAGACGATCGTACTGATCTCCTCCTTTGACACGCTGGACGTGCCGGACGAAAGCGGGCTGAGCGCGGGCGCATCCTATCAGAACTGGAAGTGGATCCTCGTGCGGAAGCCGCTCGGCGGATGGAAGCATATCGACCACGGATACGGCTGACGCGTCCGTTCGGCTTTCATATACAGAAAAAAGCGCGGAATTTCCGCGCTTTTTTTCGCTGTATTATACATTAGAATGCACCGGACGCCCCGTCCCCGGGATCCCGTTCTTTCCGAAATTGCCTCTTGAAAGATGCGTTCCGATGAAAGTATTATGGTTTACAGTGCTAAAGCATTAAAACATTTTTACAAAACAGGAGAATGCATCGAATATGGCAAGAGATCTGAATCCGGAAGTCCTGAGCGGACTGAAAAAAAGTTACGACGCGAACCTGAGAACGAAAGCGGTGAGAAGGGCGCTCAACAAGACGGACGTCCTGGAACTTCTGCACGTGCAGGAGAATGAGAACAAGGTACAGCACCACTTCGATATCAATATCGAGACCATGAAGGCGACCTCCCAGGGCAGTTCCGGCAGGTGCTGGCTCTTCGCCGGCACGAATCTTCTCCGTGAGGAAGTCGCGAAGAAATGCAACATCGAGGACTTCGAACTGTCTCAGAACTATGTCGCGTACTGGGACAAACTCGAGAAGATCAACTGGACGATGGAGAGCATCATCGCCCTCAAGGACGTGGACTGGGACGACCGCACCCTGATGTGGGTCCTGCAGAACGGCGTCGGCGACGGCGGCCAGTGGGATATGTTCGCGGGCATCATCAAGAAATACGGCGTCGTGCCGAAATCCGCGTTCCCGGAGACCTTTGCCTCTGGCAGTACCAGGAGCTGGGCTTCCCTCGTGAACCGCAGACTGCGCAAATTCGCCGCAGACGTTCAGAAGAATAAAGATGACGCGGAGAAGATCGGCGCGCTGAAGGACGCCTGCCTGAAAGAACTCTACGACTTCTCCACCTCCTGCTTCGGCCAGGTGCCCGAGACCTTCGATTTCGAGTATACCGACAAGGACAAGAACTACCACGTGGACCGCGGTCTCACGCCCAAAACGTTCTATGAGAAGTACGTCGGCCTGGATCTGGACGACTACGCTTCCCTCATCACCTCCCCCACGAAGGACAAACCGTATCATGAGCGGTTCACCGTCAACTTCGTCGGCAACATCGTGGACCAGCCCGTCGTCTACCTCAACCTCACCATGCAGGAGCTCAAGGACGCCATCGTCGCGCAGCTGAAGGACGGACAGATCGTCTGGTTCGGCTCCGACGTCGGACGCTGGGGCGACCGGAAGACCGGCGTGTGGGATATGAACAACTTCGACCTCACCGCCCTCTTCGACCTGGATATCTCCATGAGCAAGGAGGACTCCCTCTATTACTGCGAGAGCGCCATGAACCACGCCATGTGCATCACCGGCGTCTCCTTCGGTGAGAACGGCGAACCCGACAAGTGGAAGATTGAGAACAGCTGGGGCGACGAGATGGGCAACAAGGGCTATTACCTCGCCTCCGCGGACTGGTTCGACACCTATGTCTTCCAGGCCGTCGTCCACAAGAAATATCTGCCGGATGAGATCGTGGCATGCCTCTCCAAGAAGCCGCACGACCTGAACCCCTGGGATCCCATGGGCACCCTGGCGGACTGAGAGGAGGACCATCATGAAGATCTCCGATCAGAGCTTCCTGATCACGGACGTCCCTTCCCTGAGCGATCTCCGGAAAAAGGTCATCCCGTACCGGGAACAGGAAAAAGTCCACAACAGATGGCTCAAGGAGCGTCTGGACACCATCATGCCCAAGGTCCTGAAGGAATCCGGGCTGGACATGTGGGTCGTGGCTTTCGACGAATACAATGAGGACCCGCTGTACAAGACCCTGCTGCCGAAGCATCTCTTCACGGCACGAAGGACCATGTGCCTCGTCTTCGTCCTCAAGGACGGCGAGTGCAGGCGCCTCGCCCTCACCCGTCCCCATATCGGCATCGACGATTACTATCAGCTGGAATGGATCAACCAGATGGGCTCCAACTGGGATATCCCCGCAGACTATCCCTATCCGCCCGAGACCCAGTGGGAGTGTCTGAACCGCGTGGTGAAGGAATACGACCCCAAGACCATCGGTCTCAACTATTCCGATCATTTCGCGTTCGGCGACGGTCTCAGCTATTCACTGGCGCAGAAGATTCTCGGCGCGCTGGATGAGAAATACCGTTCCAGAATCGTCTCCGCGGAATACGCCGCGGTGAAGTGGCTGGAGACCCGCTCCGACAGCGAGCTCGCCGCGTACAACGGCATCATGCAGATCCAGCACACCATGATCGCGGAGGCGTTCTCCTCCAAGGTCATCACCCCCGGCGTCACCACCAATGCGGACGTGAAATACTGGATGATGCAGTCTGTCATCGACATGGGTCTGGAGCCCTGGTTCGATTATGAGACCACCATCATCCGCAAGGGCGTCGGCTGGGTAGACGGCGAAGACGTCATCATGCCGGGCGACTGCCTGCGCTGCGACGTCGGCTTCCGTTACCTCGACCTGTGCACCGATACCCAGGAGATGGCGTACGTCCTCCGTCCCGGCGAGACGGACGCGCCGGACTATCTCAAGCGGGCGATGGCCGAGGTCAACCGCTTCCAGGACATCGTCATGGAGAACTTCCTCGTGGGACGTTCCGGCAATGA
>CAMKDB010000149.1 GCA_946411155.1 uncultured Faecalibacterium sp. | reverse complement strand
GTTCTTCACTGAGGATCTCATCCAGTTTTCCGTCAAACGCGTCTTCCACCGTGAACTGGATCGTGTATCCGCTGCGCAGATAAAGCATTGCCGTCTGCGGTTCCACCGTCGTGACGCCCTCCCCGACAGCAAGAGAGCGCAGATATTTTTCAACTTCCCAAAATCCCTCTCTCTGTTTTCCGGACATGTTCTGTTCCGACGAGATCCGGAAACTGCCCTTCGAGAAAGAGAAATTCACGGACGTCGTGTCTCCGTCCATGACCTGGATATCGCTGTACCGCCGTTTGCTCGCGGCATAGAGCCTGTATCTGAACGCCATCTCCCGCAGCGGTTCGAAAGCGTCCGGACTCACTTCATATACCGTCGTGACCTCACGGTCCGCGTGTGTCCCACGCGACCGCACCGTGAGTGTCGTCCTTCCGTCCTTTTCTGTTCTCAGTTCCGCCGAGGAATAGCCGCCCAGCATCCCGCCGCCCGTGGAAACAGAGCAGCTCCTGAGCGTATCGTTTTTAAACTTCAGTCCGGAGATCACCGGGATCATGGACATCACCCCTCCCGCAATACATAAGAGTCCGGCCAGAATCAGCAGGATTTTTTTCAGACGTTTGCCCATCCATTTACTCCTTTTCCGGATCCGGCCCTTTCAACGCCATCACATAGATCTGGCAGGGATTCTCTTCACCCCAAAGCTCCGGGATCACTTCGAATTCCTGAAAACCAAGGCTCTGATAGAACCGGTTCGTCCGGTCATAATCCTCATACATGCCCAGTGCAACCGTCTTCACTTGCAGGAAGGAATAGCCTTTTTCCTTTACGATCTGTTTTGCCGCCCGGAACAGTTCTCTTCCGATCCCTTTCCTGTGATATTCCTTGCGGACGCCCATGACTGCGACTTCCGCGGTTGCTTTTCCAGTCTCCTTGAGACAGAGAAATCCGACCGCATCCTTCCCATCGAACGCGGCGACCATCGGCCAGCCTCCGCTCTTCAGGATGTAGTCCTCCCTCGCTTCGGGATTGCCGAACCAGTCCGTCAGCGCCTCCAGTACAGATCTTGCGATCCGTCTTTTTTCCTCTGTTCCGGCTACTTCACCGATCTCATACCCAAAGACATCTCTTGTCGAAGTCTTACCAGCGTCCATCATCTGTTTTCCCCTCTCTAATACTTCTGTGTATTTATTGTACACCAGGAAAAGCATTAAGTCTTTATCCGGTTCCTGTGGGGAACAACCGGAACTCCCTTGCCCCTGAGTCCCTTGGTTGTGATACTATTTGTTCAAAGGACAAACTGTTCTTCACGATATCGCACAGTCAGAGGTCATTTGACATGAATGATAAACGTCCCGAAAAGATTGAAGTGCGCGGCGCCAGAGTGCACAATCTGAAGAATATCGACGCGGATATCCCGCTGAACGGGATCGTTGGGATTGCCGGCGTCTCCGGGTCCGGAAAATCCTCCCTTGCCTTAGGTGTTCTGTACGCGGAAGGTTCCAGAAGATACCTGGAATCCCTTTCGACATACACACGGCGACGGATGACGGGTGCTTCCCGGGCAGATGTGGACGAGGTCTTGTATGTGCCTGCCTCCCTCGCACTGCATCAGCGGCCGGCTGTACCCGGAATACGCTCCACATTCGGCACCGGTACCGAACTGCTGAACAGTCTTCGCCTGATGTTCTCCCGTTTGGCTTCCCACCGGTGTCCCAACGGACACTACGCGCCTCCTGGATTACAGGTCGCTGCGATGCAGGAGATCGTCTGTCCGGTATGCGGGGAACACTTCTACGGACCCGGCGCTGAGGAACTGGCGTTCAATTCCCAGGGTGCCTGCAAGTGCTGCGGAGGCACCGGAACCGTCCGCACCGTTGACCGTTCGACACTGGTCCCGGATGAGAGTCTGTCTGTGGACGACGGTGCCGTCGCGCCTTGGAACTCCCTGATGTGGTCCCTGATGACAGATGTCTGCCGGGCGATGGGCGTCCGGACGGATATTCCTTTCAGGGATCTGACTGATGAAGAGAAAGAGATCGTCTATGACGGTCCGATGGTCAAGAAGCATATCTTCTACCGTCCGAAAAAGGCGGAAAACGCCACTGCCGGCGAAATGGATTTCACCTACTACAGCGCCACCGCCACCGTGCTTAACGCCCTAAACAAGGTCAAGGATGAAAAAGGGATGAAACGTGTGGAGAAATTCCTCCGTGAGGAGACCTGCCCCGACTGCGGCGGCACCAGACTGTCCGATGCTGCCCGTGCACCGAAGCTGATGGGGATCTCTCTGGACCAGGCGTGCACGATGACGCTGAAGGATGCCGTGGAATGGGTGAAACAGATCCCGTCTTCCCTGCCGGAAGAGATGCGGGAGATGGCAAAGAACATCTGCGAATCCTATCTGGAAGTGGCGAAGCGGCTGCTGGATCTCGGGCTTGGCTACCTGACACTGGACCGCGCCTCTTCGACGCTGTCCACGGGAGAACGCCAACGCATGCAGCTGGCGAGAGCGGTTCGGAACCGTACCACCGGTGTCTTATATGTGCTGGACGAACCGTCTATCGGTCTGCATCCGGCGAATATCGTCGGCCTCAACGGCGTGATGCACGATCTGGTCCGGGACGGCAATTCGGTACTGCTGGTGGATCACGACACCCAGATCCTGAAAGAAGCCGACTGGCTGCTGGAAATGGGACCGGAAGCCGGAGCGAAGGGCGGCCGGGTCATCGCGCAGGGCACAATAGAGGAGATACAGGAGAATACTTCATCCGTAATCGGCGGTTATCTCTCCGGGGCAAAACGGATCTCCAGGAAAAAAACGGACCGTGCACTGTTCTCTGACGGGATTATCCGCATGGAAACGGGACAGATCCACACCGTAAAGCCACTGTCGGTCGAGATCCCGATGAACCGGCTGACCGCTGTGACCGGCGTCTCCGGATCCGGAAAGACGACCCTGGTCCTGGAAAGTCTGGTACCGGCACTGGACGCTGTCTGCAACGGGAAAAAGATGCCGGAACATGTCCTGAACATCGAAGCGGAAGGAATCCGGCATGTCAAACTGATCGATGCCACGCCGATCGGCATCAACGTCCGCTCCACCGTCGCTACCTACGCCAACGTACACGATGAACTGAGGAAGATCTTCGGAAAAACAAAAGAAGCGAAGCAGCACGGATACAAAGCAGGCGATTTTTCCTACAACACCGGTTCCCTGCGTTGTCCTGTCTGTGACGGGACCGGACAGATCTCTCTGGACGTTCAGTTCCTGCCGGATGTGGATATTCCCTGTCCGGAATGCCGTGGATCCCGGTATGGAAAATCCGCACAAAAAATACCTTTTTCAAATAAAAAAGGACAGAGCCGAACTCTGCCTGAACTGATGGATATGGATGTGGATTCCGCACTGGACTTCTGCAAAGAACTGAACGCCGTGCGTCCGAAACTGCAGATCCTGAGTGACCTCGGGCTGGGTTACCTCACGCTGGGCGAAGAGACGCCGGGACTGTCCGGAGGAGAAGCACAGCGTCTGAAACTTGCCAGCGAAATGGGCAGGCAGCAGGACGACACCGTCTTTGTTTTCGACGAACCTACTATCGGGCTTCATCCGGATGACGTGAAAACTTTGCTGAACGTCTTCCAGACGCTGATCGACCACGGTGCGACCGTGATCGTCATCGAACACGATCTGGATATCATCCGCTGCGCGGACTATGTCATCGACATGGGACCGGGCGGTGGCGAGGACGGAGGAAGAGTCGTTGCCTGCGGAACACCGGAAGATATTGCACACTGCAAAGACAGTATCACAGGCAGGTTCATCCCCAATAAGGGATGAACAGCTGATAAACCAGAGCAACTGCCACAGATAGCGCCATCTCCAGAGCAAATTCCTTCGGCTTCCTCCGCAGAATAATAACACCGGCGAGCCAGGTCAGAACCTCCGGCAGATGAGTCATGCGTATTCCCTGAATCAGAAAAACAGCCTGTGCAAGAAGCACTCCGAGGATCCCCGCAGAGATCAGGATCGCTGGCAGTCCGTTTCCCTTCGCATACCAGCAGAAAAAGGCGGGCATTACCGATACAAAAGCCAACACGACCCAAACCAGCATGTACCGGACAGGGAGAAAACCAAGGACGAACCGGCAATACAGGTAGTATCCCGCCACCATGCTGATCAGGAACAGGAACGTGTGAATCGATGCCTTCAGCGGCGTTGCGGCACAGACCGAGATCAGCGTTCC
>CAMKDB010000148.1 GCA_946411155.1 uncultured Faecalibacterium sp. | reverse complement strand
GCTTAAGCTCTTTTGAACCACTCGCCCAGCGAGTGGTTTTACGCTACAAAAAAGAAACAGCCCGAGGAAGACCTCAGGCTGTTTTCAGTATGTCATGATTATTCCGGAGAAAATACCGGTTCAGTTTGCTTTTCCCGCCGTGATGCTTCCCAGCAGGCAGCAGACCGCGAAGGCGGCGACGTCCACCGCGACGATCGTGGAGCCCACGGGCGTGCCCGCCAGGATCGAGACGATGATCCCGGTAAACGCGCAGACGACCGACAGAACCGCGGAGCAGACCGTCACGCCGCGGAAGCTCTTGAACAGCCGCATCGCGGACAGCGCAGGGAAGATGACCAGCGCGGAGATCAGCAGCGAACCCACCAGATTCATGGCGAGGACGATGATGACCGCGATGACGACGGCGATGAGCAGATTGTACGCGTCCGCTCTCGTCCCCGTGGCGGTGGCGAAGTTTTCATCAAAGGTCACCGCGAAGATCTTGTTGTAGAACAGGACGTAGATGACCACCACCAGGACCGACAGGACCACGCAAAGCCATACCTCCGTCTTGTTCAGCGTCAGGATGGACGTGGAACCGAACAGGGTGCTGCAGACGTCCCCGGACAGGTTCGACGAGGTCGAGAAGAGATTCATGATGAGATAGCCGAAGCCCAGAGCGCCGACGGAGATCATGGCGATGGCGGCGTCTCCCTTGATCCTCGCATTCTGACCGGAACGGATCAGGAGCACCGCGCTGATGACCGTAACGGGAAGGACGAGCAGCATGTCGTCCGTCAGACCCAGGACCGCGGCGACCGACATGGCGCCGAACGCCACGTGGGAAAGTCCGTCCCCGATGAAGGAGAAGCGCTTCAGGACGAGCGTGACGCCCAGCAGCGAGGAGCACAGCGCAATCAGGACGCCCACGATGAGGGCGTACCGGACGAAAGGATACTGCAGATAGAATGCCAGTGTCTCGAACATTACGCTTCACCGCCTTCCTGCTGTGCCAGGAAATACTTCCCGGCTTCGCTCTTCAGATATTCTTCCTTCGTGCCGAAAAAGATCCTCGAACCGGTATGACCGATGTGAAGGATGTGGGTGGCGTAGCGGACGGCTGCCCCGACGTCGTGGCTGACCATGATGACGGTGACGCCTTCGCGGTTCAGGTCCCGGATGAGTCCGTACATCTCCGCGGTCACTCGCGGGTCGAGACCGGAGACCGGCTCGTCCAGAAGCAGGACCTTGCGGGTCGCGCACAGCGCTCTTGCCAACAGGACGCGCTGCTGCTGCCCGCCGGAGAGTTCACGGTAACAGCGGCCGGCAAGATCCGAGATCCCCATGCGCCGCATGTTTTCTTCCGCCAGCTGTTTTTCTTCTTTGTTGTAGAAAGGCCTAAGCCCGCAGCGTCCCTGGCATCCGGAAAGGACGATCTCCCGCACGGAAGCGGGGAAGTCCCTCTGGACGACGGTCTGCTGCGGCAGATAGCCGATCTCGTTCTTCTTCAGGCCGTCCCCGATCAGGATCTCGCCGCGGAGCGGCTGCTGCAGATTCAGCAGCGTCTTCATCAGCGTCGTTTTGCCGGAGCCGTTTTCTCCCACGATGCAGAGGTAGTCCCCCGCGTTCACGGAGAAATTGAGTCCCTCCAGGATGGAGTGCGCGTCGTATCCGAGCGACAGGTCCCGGACGGTGAGTAAAGCCATGATTATGCCTCCCGATCCAGTGCTTCTTTCAGCACTTCAAGATTCTTCTCCATGACGGAGAGATAGGTGACGCCGTTTGCGGCGTCTTTCGCTGTCGTTCCCTGCATGGAATCCAGCGTGAGGATCTTCTGATCCTTGGTCTTCGTGTTCTGTACGATCGTCTGAGCGATCCGGTGATCCGTCCCCTCGATGGCGATGACGGCCGGCAGGGACAGTTCGTCCATTTTCTGCGCGAGGAACGTGACGGTCTCGAAACTGGCCTCGGTCTCGGCGGAACAGCCGGAGAATGCGGCGTAGTAGGACAGACCGTAATCTTCCGTCAGATAGCGGAAGGGGAACCGGTCACCGAAGAGGAGCGTGCCGACGGAACCTGCCGAAACGGCGTCCCGGTATTCCGCGTCCAGGGCGTTGAGTTTTCCGATGTAAGCGTCGGCGTTCTGTTTATAGACCTCCGCATGCGCCGGATCCGCTCCGGCGACCGCTTCCGAGATAGCTCGTACGAGGACGGCTGCGTTCCTCAGCGAGAGCCAGACGTGCTCGTCGTATCCGGTCTCCTCTTCTTCGTGGTCATGCTCTTCTTCCTGCATGCCCTCGACTTCTTCTTCCTCCCGGACGGCGTCGCCCAGTACGTCCATCAGATCGATGACGGTCATGCCGGGGTTCACCGCTTCCTGCAGCGCGTTGTCCACCCACTTGTCGGATTCTCCGCCGACGTAGATGAACAGGTCGCAGGTGGAGATCTTCAGGATATCGGCCGCGGAGGGCTGGAAACTGTGCAGGTCGACGCCGCTGTCGAGCAGCATCGACACGTTTGCGCCGGCGGGATTGCCGCCGAGGATATTCATCACCCAGTCATATTCGGGAAAGATGGTCGTTACGATGGTGAGCCCGCCGTCCGCGGCTGGCGCGCCGCTGCCGGAGCCGCACGACGTCAGGTAGCCGGCGGCAAGCAGAACGGCAAGGATAAGAGAAATGTATTTTTTCACTGTATGTTCTCCCGGTAATCGTGCTGTCACATGCATTGCTCACACAGGCCGTAGAAGACCGTCCGTGTGGGATCCAGCCGGAAATGGTGCTCCGCAGACAGATGCCGCTGGATCTCTTCCAGTTCCTCGCAGTGCAGGTGGATCAGTTTCCCGCATTTCTCGCACTTGCAGTGGAAGCAGAACTCACCGCAGGCGTGACTGTCCGGAGCGACATATTCAAAACAGGCGGGACTGTTTGCGTCGATGATGTACTTCTTGATGAGTCCCTCGTCCACCAGGCTCTCCAGCTGCCTGTACACGGTGGACTGTCCGATGGATGCCTCACGGGATCTGAGATATGCGCAGATATCCGCGGCCGTGACGTGTTTTCCCGGAACGGTCTCAAAATAGCCCAGCAGCAGTTCGCGCTGTTTCGTTTTATATCTGGACTTCGAGTTCATCCTTTGCCTCCGATGGTCAAATTTGGGAATCGTTCCCGATTGTAGCCTTTCAGATATGTTTTGTCAAGCAATTTGGGAATGATTATCAATTTTTAGTCCGGAACAGAACACGGGGAATCGTGCTAAAATCGGTTTCAGAGGATACAATAGAAGAAAAGTGACAGCGGAAGCGGCAGGACCGGAAGGAGAGAAGAATGGAATACCGGCAGTTCGGTCCGGAAGAGACCGGCGCCCTGATGGGGCTTCATCTGAAATATAAGGAAGCGGTGGGGGAAACGCCCCCGGATATGCATGGAAAGGAACGGCTGGAGGAAGCGGTCCGCCTCGGCAGGATCCGATTCTTCGGCGCATGGGACGGAGACGTCCCGGTGGGCTGCTGTTCGGTGACGGTAGGGTTTTCGACCTTTGATTACCGGCCTTCCGGCGTGTTCGAAGACTTCTACATCCTGCCGGAATACCGCGGCCGCGGCATCGCGCGCCGGCTGGTCCAGTACGCATACGAAGAAAGCGGCGTCTCGGTCATGACGGTGGGATGCGCGGACTGTGATCTGGAGATGTACCGGTCGCTGGGATTCCGGATCAGACTGGGGAATCTGCTTGCGTTCGCCTGACGGACCGATTGCGGAATCCCCGGAACAGGAGATAGACAATGATCTACGAAAAGACAACTTTCACACTGAAAGACGGAAGGACGGCGATCCTGCGCAGTCCCTGTGAGGACGACGCGGCGGAGATGCTGGACTTCATCAGAAAATCGTCCGGCGAGACGGTCTTCCTGATGAAGTATCCGGAGGAATGCGACTCCTATACCCTGGAGAAGGAACGCGAACTCTTCCGGCTGACGGGAGAAGATCCGTACAGCCTGATGATCGCGTGCGTCGTGGACGGACGGATCGCCGCGAACTGCCTGCTCGCTTTCCGGAACAGGATCAAGGAAGTGCACAGGGCATCCGTGTCGGTCACGGTGCTGAAGGAATACTGGGGACTCGGCATCGGGACGAAGCTGATGGAGGAGATGTGCCGGATCGCCGGGGAAAGGGAAGGGATCCTGCAGATCGAGCTGGAGTTCATCGAGGGCAACGAGCGCGCGAGACGGCTGTATGAGAAGGCGGGTTTCCGGATCACCGGGACCAGACCGGACGCTATCCGGCTGAAGGACGG
>CAMKDB010000147.1 GCA_946411155.1 uncultured Faecalibacterium sp. | reverse complement strand
TATGACAAACCGATGTACCGTCAGGAAGCGGCGATGGATTCCTGGAACAAGGCGCTGGACTTCTTTGACAAACATCTGAAAGATCCTGTCGGATAAACTGTCATGGGGAAAGACTATGCCCTTATGATCAAACCCGTGGGATCCGCCTGCGATCTGCGCTGCAGCTACTGCTATTATCTGCCGGTGCAGATCAGCAAGGGACGGATGAGCCATGAAACAGCGGAGACGCTGATCCGAAACGCCGTCGCATCGGCCAACGGACCGGTGCTCTCCTTTGTTTGGCATGGGGGAGAACCGACGCTGGCGGGCATCGATTTCTACAAAGACGTTCTGGAGATCCAGAAAAAGTACCTGCCGGAAGGCTGGGAATGTTGGAACAACCTCCAGACGAACGGATACGGGCTCAATGAGGAGTGGTGTAGTTTTCTCTCTGAGAATCATTTCGATGTCGGCATCAGCCTGGATGGGACAAAGGAGACGCACGACCGGCAGCGCAGAAGCGCGGCAGGAGAAGAGACCTACGGAAAGATCGCGGAGCATGTGCGCCTGCTGGAGCAGGCAGGGATCCGCCCGGATCTTCTGTGTACTGTGAACAGCGTGACAGTCCGTCAGCCGGTGCAGGTATACGAATCGCTGCGGGATCTGGGAACGGGATGGATCCAGTTCATTCCCGTAGTCAACCGCGCCGCAGACGGCGGACTTGCGCCGGAATCCGTGGATCCGGAAGCGTATGGGGATTTCCTGTGCACGATTTTCAACCGGTGGCTCTACCACGATCTTGGAAGAGTGAATGTCCAGCTGTTTGTGGAGCTGGCGAACATGATCGCCGGAGAACCCGCCAGCCTGTGCTGGCTGCGGGAACGGTGCGGGGATGTTCCGGTCGTGGAGGCGGACGGAAAAGTATATGCCTGCGATCACTTCGTGCGGAAGGACCATTGCATCGGCGATATCGATGCGCCGCTGGATGAACTCCTGGACAACGATAAACAGCGGGCGTTCGGTGACGGAAAAAAGGACGGACTGACCGGTCAGTGCAGAACATGCCCCTATCTGCATCTCTGCAACGGAGGATGCCCGAAAGACCGCTTCGGGTTATCCCGGGACGGGGAACAGGGGCACAATATCCTTTGCCCCGGACTCATCCAGCTGTTCCGTGTCGCGGACAGACCGCTGCACCGGCTCGTGGAACTCAATGGAAAAGGGTATACAAGGGAAGAGATCCGGGCAGCGCTCCGGAAAGAGGAGCAGGAACTCTGGTCCGGCGTCGGACGCAACGACCCGTGTCCGTGCGGAAGCGGGAAGAAAGCAAAGAAGTGCTGTCTGCCCAGAAGGCCATGAGTTTGATATAAAACAGAAATCGATGAAGATCGCAGTTATGTCGTTCCGGCTGTACGCCCCTTGGGTTCACAGCCTGAAAGAAAAGAGAATGATCGTCAGGAGCATTCTCGCCAGGATTCAGAATCAGTTCCATATCTCCGCCGCGGAGACGGGCGAACAGGATGCCCATCAGATCATCATGATCGGTGTTGCGGCGATCGTGCCGCACAATGCCTTCGCGGACAGTCTGATGGACGAGATCTCGTCGTTCGTGGAAGAAAACTGCGAGGCGGAGATCCTGGAAGAGAACAGAGAGATCCGGTAGAACGGTATTAAGAAACGGGAGGGCGCGAATTGCCTCTCCCGTATATTTTTTCTCAGGCAGGATGTGCATACTTTATCCGAACGCCCGATTTCGTCGCCTGTCAGGCGACCATTTGTCTCCTTCAGGACCGTATAATGACGGCAGAAGCAGAAACGGACTGAGAAAAAGAGGTGAAAAGATGATAGGAGCAATACTCGGAGATGTGGTGGGATCCCGGTTTGAATTCGACCCCATCAAGACGAAGAGGTTTCAGCTGTTCAAAGCGGACGAATGTCACTGCACAGACGATACGATGATGACTGTGGCAGTGGCAAAAGCGCTGCTGGACAGCGCGCCGGATTGGAGCGATCTGTCACTGAAGGCGGTGGAATGGATGCAGAAGATCGGTCTGGATCATCCGCGTGCGGGATACGGCAGAAGTTTTTTTTACTGGCTGACGCATGATATCGGTCCCTACAACAGTTTCGGAAACGGTTCCGCGATGCGGGTGAGCCCGGTGGCGTATGCCGCGCGATCTCTGGAAGAAGCGCTGAAACTGTCAGATATCGTGACGGCGGTCACGCACGACCACCCGGAAGGACTCAAAGGGGCGAGAGCGGTAACGGCCTGTATTTATCTCGCGCTGCACGGCGCGTCGAAGGAAGAGATCCTGCAGCATGTGCGGGAAAACTATTATCCGTTGGACCGTACGCTGAGACAGATCCGGCCGGATTACCATTTCGACGTGACCTGCATGGGCAGCGTGCCGGAATCCATTCAGTGTTTCGCTGAAGGGGACAGCTGCGAGGATGCGATCCGCAACGCCGTCTCGCTCGGAGGAGACTCGGATACGATGGGGGCGATCGCCGGCAGCATCGCCGAAGCGTTCTACGGCGTTCCGGAGAGCTGGGCGTCTGTTGCGGAAAGCTATCTGCTTCAGGCGGATCTGTGGTTTGGACTGGATCCCTACATGGCGGACATCTTCCGTGAATTCCGCAGCAGATATATGACCAAATAAGTCTTGGACAAATGAATAACGTGACCATAGAGAGTGCACGAGGGACAAGCCCGTTGACTGCACGACAACCTGCCGTAAGGTAAGGTGCCAAAGCTTGATGCCGCTTGCGCGGCAGACGATGGAAATCGACAGTGCCTCTTTATGCGTCTGCGCAAAGGAGGCATTTTTATGTGTATACAGGAAAAAAACGAAAGGCACGTGGTCTTCCACGTGCCTCATGACGGATGGATGTTTCCTCAGGAACTGGTATCTTCGGTATGTGTTTCTGCGGACGAGTTCATGGACTGCCACAGGATGATGCGTGATCTGGAAGTCAGCGCCATGGTTCCGGAAGCGTACCGGGACGGACAGTCCCTGATCCGGTTTCCCGTGAGCAGGCTGCTGTGCGATGTGGAGCGCTTCATCGGACCGGGAGAGGTCATGGAGCGCTACGGTATGGGATACTGTTACGAAAACGGTTATGACGGACGGCGGATCAAGGAAGTGACGGAAGAACTGAAAGCAAGGACACTGGTCTGGTACAGGAAGCATCACGAACGCCTGGACGAGCTGTGCCTGCGGTATCCCCGTATCCTCCTGATCGATCTGCACAGTTATTCGGATGAGATCCTGCAGGGAGACAGGACGGAACGCGGCAGGACGCCGGATATCTGTGTGGGAACAGACCCGGGATTTACGCCTGGCCGTCTTGCGGACATCGTATGCGGAGCGTTCTCAGGGGAAGGTTTTTCCGTGACGATTAATGATCCCTATGAGGGCTGCATGGTGCCGAACGCCGTTTTTCTGGGACGAAGCGGCTGCGACTGTATCTCCGTGATGGTCGAGATCAATAAGAGGATCTATCTGGACGGAGCGGGGAAAACAGACGGAAACAGGATGGAGCAGATCAGGAGACTGCTCGGAGCAATCGCAGAAAAAGGAAAAGTGCTCTGAGCCTGAGGACGATTTGCCTTTCCGGGAAGAAACGACCGGTCCTGCTGGTGCATGTCTGGCGAAAAACGGATATAATCGGGTTAACGGAGGAAACGAATTATGGAAGCTTTCATCTTCATGATCATCTTCAGCATCGCGCTGATGCTTTCGGCGGTCCGGCTTTATACGGACAAGAATCCCAGAGATTCCATCCTGCTGTACAAAGTGCAGGGGAAGGAAAAGATGAATGACGAGCAGATCAGGGACGTGGCGCGGCGCACGGGCAAAGGCGTGGGCGTCGTTGCCGCGGTCATCATGATCGGCGGTATCGTCGGTCTGTTCAATACGGTAGCCGGTGGATTAGTCATGATCTTCGGGACGATTGCCGCGCTTGTCTATGTGGGACAGGATTTCAAGAAGAAATAAGAGGCAGGGCGGAAGTATGGATTATCAGGAGATCAACGCGCAGACGATCGACCGGTGGGTCAGCGAGGGCTGGGAATGGGGACGCCCGATCAGCCATGAAGAATATGCCAGCGCCGTGAACGGCAGCTGGGATCTGCATCTCTCACCGACAAAAAAGGTCCCTCACGGATGGTTCGGGGAACTGAAAGGGAAAAAAGTGCTCGGGCTTGCCAGCGGCGGCGGTCAGCAGATGCCGATCCTCGCTGCACTCGGAGCGGTCTGCACGGTGCTCGATTACTCGGAGGAACAGATCCGTAGCGAACAGATCCTCGCGGAGCAGGAGGGGTATGAAATCGAGATCATCCGCGCCGACATGACGAAGCCGCTCCCGTTCGAGGACGGATCCTT
>CAMKDB010000146.1 GCA_946411155.1 uncultured Faecalibacterium sp. | reverse complement strand
GCACTGGTCAACGGGATCCCGATGCAGACGAAGGATATCGCCAATGACGGATACAACATGTTCCATCTCGGAGACAGCCTGAGCGCACGGCGCAGTTTCTGGACTTCTTTGAAGGCGACGGAAGTCCTGCTCGACGGCGCAAGGGTGAGGGATGTTCCTGAGGAATACTTCTTTATGCCCTCCGACGAGGAACTGAATGATCCTCTCAGTTGCAGTGCCGCTGCGGTCATGGAAGTGAAACTTCTGGACGAACACCGGTTCAAGGAGGCGAACGAGCTGTGCGTACATCTGCTGGAAGGCGGGTTCAATCTGGCGGGTATCCACCGCAACCAGCTGCTTTGTGACAGAATCACCACAGATCTGCTGCTGAAGAACGGCAGGACGACACAGGAAAGCCTTTCTGCCGAGGAACTGGTTCCGCTGCTGAAAAAACCGACTCAGTCTCCCACGGCGATGCGAACCAGATATCTGATCTCTCTGCTTGTGGAACGAGATCCCGCAGCCGCAGAGAAGGTGCGGGAAGAGTTTGAAAAAATTGCCGCCGTGTATCCTTCCAAGGGCGAGATGGAGGGTGAACGGGAACTGATGCGGTTGGCGGACGAAGCATTTGCATCTTCGGTCTGATATCGTCCGTCCTTTACAAAAAAACTGATTTTTCGTACAATTCAATATTGAAGTCATCAACAAAAAACGGATTCCTGCAGCCGATGTTTCGGACGGCCAGGAGATTTCTGGAGGTATACGATGAAAAAATTATTGGCTTTGATTATGTGCTTTCTGCTTGCGCTGACGATGGTCGCCTGCGGAGGCAAATCCTTGGGGACGGAAGATGAGGAAAGCTCCTACCATGAGGGAGAGATCGGCCAGACCATGGAAACCTACTTTTTTGATTTCACGGTTACCAGTGCCTATATCAGCGACAACTACTCGGATTACGTCTCGGACGACGGGGAAGCATTCCTGGTCCTGAACGTTACGGTGAAGAACACCTGGGACAAGGAGATCACCATGTACGATACCGACTTCCAGGTCCAGTGGGGAGACGACGCGGAGGACGCATTCTGTTATCCCATTACCGCTGAGTATTCTGACGGTCTTGTAGATGCGCTCCGTCAGCTGCCGGAAGAATATGAGCTTTCCAAGGGAAAGAGCAGGTCCGGAGAACTGGTCTTCATGGTTCCTTCCGGACATTCGGAGTACTCCGTTTCCTATCAGGAGCTCTTTGACACGACGGACGGCGAAACGAAAGAAGGAGATGTCTTCTTCGTCTACTTCGTTCCGGATGAGGCCTGACAAAACAGCAAGTATATGTTGAAATTATTTAAGAACAAAAAGCGGATCACCGTGACGAAGGATATGTCCGTCAGTTATCTCTTGCGTCAGGACAGAGAAATCCGCGCGATCCTTGAGGATGCGGGGATGCACTGTGTCGGATGTCCCTCCGCGATGGATGAGACGATCGAAATGGCCTGTCTGATCCACGGAGCGGATCCTGCTGCGCTCATGGAACGGATCCAGATAGTCCTGGACCGGAAATACGACGCCGAGCACGCAGCGGATTAAGACTGCGCTTAGTCAGATCAGAAAGGAAACAAACTAACTATATGGATTCAAAGAAAAAGACGGATCTGAGGGCCTACTTTACGACATATGAAAAGATCTGGTTCTTTTCCATCCTCGCGCTGTCGATCGTTCTGGGCATTCTGTTTCCGGAAGAAGACGTGAACGGCGTTAATGGCGTCGTAATCATGGGACTGTATTTTCTGGATACGTTTCTAAATATCCTCTGCGAGCTGCTTATTTCCAAACAGTCCAAATGGAATTTCATCGTCTCCGTATTTGTGGAGATCACAGAGATCGTCACGCTGCTTCTGCTGGCTGCCCGGTTTGCCACGATGGCGACCACTCTCTTTTTCTGGCTGCCGGTGGATATCATCAGTTTTATCAACTGGCACCGTCATCCGGACAGAGAAGAAACCGAACTGACAGAGGTTCGCACGCTAACCGGTTGGCAGGAGGTGGCAGTTATCATATTTATCGTGCTCTGGACTGTGGTCGTAGGCTATCTCACTTCCGAACTGAATATTGCCACGGATCTGTTCGGCGGGAACAAGACGGTGGAGACCTGGGTCATTTATCTCGACGCATGCGCCAGCGTGGTCGGAATCGCCAACGGCCTATTCATCCTTTTCCGGTACAGGGAACAGTGGATCGCATGGTATATCTCCACTTTCCTGGAGATGGCGATCAATATTCTGGCTGGTCAGTATATGCTCCTCGCACTGAAGATCGGTTTTCTGACCAACACGACTTACGGCTACATCAAGTGGACAAAATACATCCGCGAACACGCGGAAAAGCAACAATAATGACCTGAAGGCCTCTGAACGGCAGACCGCCGGTCAGAGGCCTTTTCAGATTCCGGGAGGGACGGATGGCACTGATCTCGGTACAGGATCTCAGTTTTTCCTATGAGGGCAGTTACGAGCCCGTTTTTTCCCATGTCAGTTTTCAGATCGATTCCGCCTGGAAACTTGGATTGGTAGGAAGAAACGGAAAAGGAAAGACGACATTTCTCCGGATCCTGCGGGGAGAACTCGAATACACGGGGACGGTCGCTTCGGGAATGGCCTTTGATTACTTCCCATATGAAGTTGCGGATCCTTTCCTCACACCGCCGGAACTCGCAGAGCGGTACGCCCCGGATGTTCCCGGATGGAAATTCAGGAGAGAAGCAGGCCTTCTGCAGATCCGGGACGATGCGCTGAGCAGACCGTTCTACAGCCTCTCCAATGGAGAGCAGACCAAAGTCCTGCTTTGTCTGATGTTCCTCAGACAGGATCATTTTCTGCTCATTGACGAGCCGACAAACCATCTGGATCTCGCAGGAAGGGAAGCGCTCAGCGCATATCTCAACACCAAGTCCGGATTTATCCTTGTTTCCCATGATCGTTCGGTTCTGGACAGCTGTGTGGATCATATCCTGTCCATCAACCGGACAGATATCGAGGTTCTGAGAGGAAACTGTTCCGACTGGATCGAATACCGACGGAGGCAGGACGCTTTCGAACTGGATGAGAATGAACGTCTGAAAAAGGAGATCGGCAGGCTGAAACAGACCGCAAAGGAGAAAGCCCAGTGGGCGGACCGCTCTGAACGCAGAAAGATCGGGTTCGATCCGACGAAAGAGGAAAAAAGCCTTTCCCGTAGGGCGAATCTGGCTGCAAAGTCCAAAAAGGCGATGAAGCGCGCTAAAGCCATCGAAGGCAGAGTGGAGCGCGCGGTGTCGGAGAAGGAACAGCTGCTGAAGAACATTGAAAAGAGCGAGTCTCTGAAGATTCCGTATGAACCATACCGGAAACAGCGTCTCGCCGTATTACGTGATCTGACCGTCTGCTATGATGGGATACCGGTATTCGATCCCGTATCCTTCGAGATCGGGCTGGATCAGCGGATCTGTATTCAGGGACTCAACGGCGCCGGAAAGACAAGTCTTCTCCGTGCGCTGGCTGGAGAAGAAGTCGAAAGACTCGGAACGATGGAAGTGTCCAGCGGAGTCCGGATCTCCTATCTCTCACAGAGGACGGACTGGCTGTCAGGAAGTCTGAATCAGTTTATCGACCGATACGGACTTGACGCCACCCTGTTCCTGACGTTGCTGAGGAAGATGGATTTTGAACGTTCTCAGTTTGAAAAGCCAATGGAGGATTACAGCGCGGGACAGCGTAAAAAAGTCCTCCTGGCAAAAAGTCTGTCCGAACAGGCGAATCTCTATATCTGGGACGAACCGCTGAACTACATTGATCTGCTCTCCAGAGAGCAGATCCGTGAAGTTTTGCTGCAGTTCAGACCGACGATGGTCTTTGTGGAACACGACCGTTCTTTCTGTGAAGCAGTCGCAACGGACTATATTACGCTGAGCAGAAACTGATGCCGGTGACTTTATGGACACTAAAACGGGACACCCCCAGCGGATGTCCCGTAATTTTTTGTGCTGCTCTCTGTTACCTGCTCTCGCGGATCAGGTAGTTCCTTGCCTGAAGAGCTCCTTCCCGGACCGCATCTTCGCAGTTCATTCCTGAAGCAAACCCGTGCAGGATGCCGGCGTTGAACACATCTCCCGCACCGATGGTGTGTTTCGCTTCGACCGGGTCCACAGGGATGGTGAATGTTCTGCCGTGATCCGCAACAAAGATCGGGTCTGTGCCGTTGTGGCAAATGACGATCCGGTCTCTGCCCAGTTCCATGCATCCGGCCTCCATGTCTGCTGCGTCAGTGAAGAAGGAGAATTCACCTACATAGTTGCCGATAATTACATCACACAGGGAGATCATCTCCTCATAGTAATGCCTGCGGACCGCATCCAGCCCATAGCTCTCGATC
>CAMKDB010000145.1 GCA_946411155.1 uncultured Faecalibacterium sp. | reverse complement strand
TCCGGACCAAAGGTCATACGCCTTCTCCGGATCCATGAACGTGCGGTTGATCGAGAGATCGTTGCAGGATTCCATGACTGCCATATCCGCGTCGCTGAGTTCGAAATCGAAAACGTTGAAGTTGGCTTCGATCCGTTCTTTGTGCACGGACTTCGGGATCATGATGGTACCTCTCTGCAGGTTCCAGCGGATGACGACCTGGGCAGTGCTCTTGCCGAGTTTTTCGGCCAGAGCGAGGATCGTCGGGTGCTGGAGGACTTCTTTTGTCCTTCCGGAACCGCCGAACGGGCTGCTTGCCATCGTGCAGATACCTTTGGAAGCACAGAAGTCCAGTCTTTCCTGCATGTTGTTGATCGGATCGATATGGAACTGATTGACCGCCGGTACCACTTCTCCCGCGTCCAGCAGAACGCCCATCTGGCGTTCATTATAGTTGGAAATGCCGATCGCTCTTGCCTTGCCGGCTTTGTAGTATGCTTCCATGGTCTTCCATGCTGCGATGTTCATTTCGTCCAGCATCGGGAAATGGAGAAGCATCAGATCCACGTAGTCTGTGCCGAGTTTCTGCAGCGTTTCGTCGAAACCTTCCGCGGTCTTTCCTGCGATGATATCAGCCGGGAGGATCTTGGAAGTGATGAAGACGTCTTCCCTTTTGAGGCCTGCGGCTTTGATCCCTTCCGCAACGGATTCCTCGTTGTTGTACATCTTCGCCGTGTCGATGTGTCTGTAACCAGCTTCCAGAGCCCATTTGACTGCGTTAACGGTCTCTTCGCCCGGTTTTGTCTGAAATACGCCAAGGCCGAGCTGGGGGATCTCAACGCCATTGTTCAGTTTTAGATAAAGCATTCCATGGTCTTCCTTTCTATCGTATTTTCACTTCTCATTTTTGCACGGTTTCCCGGAAAGTCAAATGTGTTTCTCCGGTTTGACGGGAACGGCCGTTTGATGTCTTGCCCGCTGAAGAATGAGGGAAATATAATAAATAAGAAAACGAAACTGTCCGGATTATTCAGACTGCCGGATATCAGAAAGAAAGGTGTTCAATTACAGCATGCTTATCGATGCGCATGTACACTTACCTACAGGCAATACGGTGATCACGTTTCAGGAAAAGAAGGAATTCCTCCTTGCCGGAATGAAGAAGAACGGGGTCGATCAATGTATCCTCATCGCGGACTCATGGCCTGTCAGTGAGATCGGTTCCAATAAGGACTGCATGTCATTGTTCCCTGCGGGAAACTGCGACGGCGTGCATGTCGTCGGAGGGATCAGCCCGCTTAAGGATTTTGACCGTCAGCTGGAGGTCATCCGTTTTGGAATCGAAAAGAAAGCTCTGGTTGGCATCAAACTGTTCACGGGGCATGAAGCGTTCTATCTTACGGACGAACGGCTGGATATCGTATACGATCTCGCTCTGCAGACGGGAACACCGGTGCTGTTCCATTCCGGATGGGATAACAGGCAGTACAGCGACGTTCCGGTAGCGGAGAAGATCGCAAAGAAATATCCGGAACTCAGACTGGTCTGCTGCCATTGCTGGTATCCGATGATCGGCTTAGCGCAGCGTCTGTTCGATTATCCGAATGTCTTCTTTGATTTTTCGTCGGTGGCGGATGAACCGGAAAAATATGAGAAGATCGCCGAGGAGGCGGAACTCATCATCCGTACCGTTCCGGACCGCGTCCTGTACGGTTCGGACGCCTTCGGGTGCAGTATGGAACAGCACCTGTCTTTCTTCCGGAACCTGGATCTGCCGGAAGAGATCAGCAGGAAGTTTTTTGCGGAGAATGCAAAGAGGATCTATCTGGTACCTGACGGGGAACAGGATCCGGAAATAACATAGTACAGGGGAAAGAAATGGAAGAGAACACAGTATCAAAGACGGATGAGAATACCATTCCGGAAACGGAGGAAAACGCTGCTTCACGGGTAGAAGAACTCGAAAAATCGGATCCAAAGGATGCACAGACGCAGTTTGAACTTGCTCAGCATTACTACAAGGGTTCCGGAACGATGAAAAACTATAATAAAGCCTTTGAATGGTATGAGAAAGCGGCGCTTCAGGGCCATGCCGGTGCGCAGTTCAAGTTGGGGCAGTGTTATTCCAAAGGACACGGAACGTGGCAGGATCCGCTGAAAGCTGCAAAGTGGTATGAGGCAGCTGCGAACAGCGGGCACTCCCAGGCGGCGTTCACTCTAGCCGGAATGTACTTTCAGGGACCTCTTCCGAAAGATCTGCACAAGGCAAAGGAACTGTACGAGATGTGCAGAGAGGACGAGGGAAAGAGAAATCTCTACCGGATCAACAAAATGCTGGGCACCGAGCTGACCACGGAAGAGATCAGGAAGAAAAAGGCAGCCCTTGAGGAAGAGGCAAAAGAAGGCGAAGGATCGTCCATGATCGAACTGGCTGAATGGTACCGGAATGGACGCCATATTCCCAAGGATCTGAAACAGTCCGCTTACTGGGCAAAACTTGCAACTGATAACAATTGTAGAAGCGGATACCGGATATTGGGACTTATTGCCGAAGAAGAAGACGACCCTGCCGGTGCCGTGGAGTGGTACCGGAAAGGAGCAGAAAAAGGCAGTCTTGACTGCAAATATTGTCTCGGTATTTGTTTCCGTGAAGGATATGGAGTTAATCGTGACCTTGAAAAGGCAGTCGCGCTGCTGAAAGAAGCAAGTTACGGAAGAACAGTTTATTATTCCAGATATCAGGTCATTCAGGAATACCGGGAAGCGGAACAGGAACTGGAAAAACTGACCGGCAAAAAAACGGCGGATGAGAAGCAGACAGAAACAGTTTCTCAGACAGCGGTAACGCAGGAGAAGACGGTAAAACAGCAGGACACAGGCAGGTACAAAGAACCGGTCTGGGTGGAATTTCTGGGCATTGTTGCGGCAGTTCTCCTGATCTTGCTGACGGTGTACTTTGTTAAGATCGGGGGCGGACGTTATGGCAACGAGGCGGAGATCGTCCTTGAGGGATTCAAAAAGACTCTCGCTGAGATCGTCTGTGTGGGTGGTATCATTGGATTGTCTATCGGTTCGCTCGGCCTGGTGACATTCTCTCTGTTTGATACGCTCGGACTGGGCGGATTCTTTGGAGGAATCGGCGGGATTGCCGCTGTTATCATGCTTGGTGTAAGTCCGGTGACAAAGACGATCGTGATCTATGCTGCGGCAGCGGTCATCGTACTGATGACTGCGAGCGCGGTCTGGAAGCGCAGACCCTAGGAAACGATGCACAGTCGATAAGGAGAAAGTGGTATGGATCGGAACAGGATCGCCGCGCTGAGAAAAGAATGGGAAGCGGAAGAAAAGATCGCCCATGTCCAGGGGTGGGATTTTTCTCATATCCACGGGAAATATGAAGAGGAAAACGATCTTCCCTGGGACTACGAAAAGATCGTGCTTAACTACCTCAGACCGGACATGAAACTTCTGGATTTTGATACGGGAGGCGGAGAATTTCTCCTGTCTCTTGGACATCCGAATGAAAACACTTCTGCCACAGAAGGATATCCGCCTAATGTCGCCCTCTGCAGGGAAAGACTGCTTCCTCTCGGAATCGATTTCAGGGAATGCGCGGATGAGTCCGACATTCCGTTCGAAGATTCTTCTTTTGATCTTTTCCTGAACAGACACGGCAGTTTCGATCCGGAGGAATGCTTCAGACTACTGAAACCGAACGGACTGTTTATTACGGAGCAGGTGGGATCGGAAAATGACAGGGATCTTGTTGCGATGGTGCTTCCTGAATTGCCGAAACCGTTTTCCGATCTGAACCTCAGGATCCAAAGAAAGAGGTTTGAAGAAGCCGGTTTTGAGATTCTTGCCGCGGAAGAGGCGTTCAGACCGATTCTTTTCTACGATATTGGAGCATTCGTATGGTTCGCGCATATCATCGAATGGGAATTCACCGGCTTTTCAGTGGAAACATGTTTTGACAGACTTCTGAATCTTCAGGAACGGATCGACAGAGACGGGAAGATAGAGGGGACCATCCACAGGTATCTTATCGTTGCGAAAAGACCGGGATGATATGATACCCCTAATGTACAATACAGAGAACAAGCCGGAAAAGTCGCAAAACTGAACGAAAACGGATCCTGCAGCATTGCTTGCGGCAGGATCCGTTTATTTTCGCTCACATAAATATTTAACGGTTTTCTATCTCACAGAGACGGAACGACAGGCTGATCCTGTTCCTTTTTGCCGTTCTTCGCGGACACCCGTGACTTCAGTCATGGGAGGAGCGCTGCCTCCTTTACTTGTAGTTTTGCTGTTTTTTTAGAAATAATGTTCCCACTGTCCCCTAAATGGGACAGTGATCGTGGTAAGATCGTGCTGTCAGAGTATACCGAAAGGAGTGAAGCCCTTGCAGCAGACCCTTACTGCCA
>CAMKDB010000144.1 GCA_946411155.1 uncultured Faecalibacterium sp. | reverse complement strand
TCTTGCACGAAAAACCTTATGATATTTTACTGTCCGCTTGACGGGAAGCACACCAGTTCGGCACAGCCATGACGGTTTTTCCTTCATCAGCATTTCAGTCTGGACGATTCTTTTCTTCATATGAAATCAGTTCTCGGATCATTTCATGTGCATCATGGATGTGCCGTGGAAATTTATCCAGAAGTTCAGATGGAGCAGTTTCCATAATATATGGGAATCCGGCAGCTTCCAGCATCTCAATATCGTTGAAGTTGTCCCCCAGTGCTGCTGATTGTTCTGGTGCAATACCAAGATGTCTGCACAGTGCACGCAGACCGATTCCTTTTCCGGCACAGGAAAAATCCAACCAGTGAAGACCGGAAACCATTACTCTGAGACGGTCTTGCCACATGGGAATCAGCAGTTCGGCATATGGGTCAATCAGCCCGGTGGAGATAACAGTAATTTGGGTAATCTCCCCCTCGACAGTGTCAAAAGAAAAAGCCGTCAGTGCCTCAGGATATACTAAAGAAAAGGAATACCGGAGAACAAGCAGTTACAAAAAACTGGATTCCGCATCCAGAAAACGGTGGGAGCAGTATAAAGCAAGCAATAACATCAGTGATGAGCATATGGCCGAGATTTTCAAGTTGGAGAATCTGAGAAATCTTCCGAAAGAGGAAAAACAGAAAGGTAACCGCATCCCGGAAGGACTGCTGGTCGTGACGATGCTGTTTTTTGTTATCCTGGTTGGCGGGCAGGAAAGAGGGTCTCTCGCAATGACGGTCACCGCAGTAATGGTAGTGTTTTCTACGATCCTTTATCTTTCCGGTGCACTGAATCCGATCTCAGTTGCAATCAAGAAGTCAAGGAAGAAACTGAAAAAGGATTATCCGCAGGTACCTTCATTCGAATCCTGGTGCCGTGAGAACGGTTACATTGATGATGACAGGAAAGAACGGGAATCAGACGGAGAATAACAGAATCTTCAGATGCCCACTGAAGGACATCCCTCTAAATCTTTTATATATTCAGGTATCCTGCCATTTTGAGTTTGACGTCTTTTCGTCAGGCTCTTTTTTTCTGTTTCGTTGAAGAAATGGATGTTATCGACGATTTGTGACTTTCGAACGATGAAACAGGATCATTTTTTTGGTATCATTTTTTCGAAGTGGGATTTCAAATCCGTAGGTGTATATCCGGAGCTGGACGGAAAACAGAAGGGAGAAGGTCAGGAAGATGGAACGGGACTTGTTTGAACCCATAAAATCATTTTTCGAATCGCAGGGCTATGTCTGTGACGGAGAAGTCAGGGATATTGACCTGTTTATGCAGAAAGACGGTTCCTCGGCAGCGGTGGAACTGAAGCAGACTCTGGACTTCCGTTCGATTCAGCAGGCCGCATTAAGGCAGAAGATCGTGGAAACGGTATACATTGGAATCGAAACGCCGAAGAACCTGTTTTCCCGTTCCTTTAAGGACAAAATCTATCTTCTCAAGCGACTGGGCATCGGGCTGATCGTTGTTTCCAAGGCAATGAGAAAAGTATCGGTTATTTCAGAACCTGTCGTCAGTGAACTGTCTGCATTCCAGACCCGGAACAGGAAGCAGAAGGTTGCGCTCGAGAATGAGTTCGCGAATCGAAGAGTGAAATCGAATATCGGAGGAGTCACCGGTGAGAAACTGCTGACCAGATACCGCGAGGATGCTCTTCTCGTGCTTGATGCCCTGATGCAACTCGGCGGTGAAGCAGCCCCAAAGGAAATACGCAAGATATGCATGGTCGAAAAGACCGCCAATATTCTGAGAGACAATCATTATGGGTGGTTCGAACATGTCAGAAAAGGTGTCTACGTTCTGTCTCCTGATGGGAAAAAAGCACATTCGGAATACACAGAAGCACTGAAGGCGATCAGAGAATCGGACCTTATTTAGTCGATAGCACAAAGGATTTCGGCGCTCTGCCCAATTAAATAATTTGATGGACATCGAAATAAATATTGACTTTATTCCTGACTTGCCATATATTTGATTCGATAGTTATAGAATCAAATTTTGAACAAAGGGGATAGAATAATGGAACAATTCATCGGATACCTCACAAGTCAGGTCGAATCCTGCAGAGATGAGATCGCTGATCTGGAAAAAAACGGATGCCGTGATGAGGCGGCATTTGCGAAAGTGCGGATGAACATCTATGAAGTCTGCAAAACAGTAACAAACGCGCTCATGAATCGTCCCGGCGCCGGTGTTTCAGCGGTCAAGGAGCAGTTCAATCGTTTCCGGGCAGAATGGAGTGCAGCGCTGGAAAGGGCAAGATCAAACGATGATGTCAGGAACGTGGTGATCGGCGAGACCAAACTGGAAGTGCTGAACGATGTGATCGCCCGTTTTCCGGAGGAAACAAAATGACACAGGAGAACGCACTCAGGATTTTCAAGTGCCTGTCAGACAGATCCCGGCTGCGCATCATTCAGTCTCTTACGCAGGGAGATATGTATACAGAATTGTTGGCAGAGCGTCTGGAACTGACTCCCTCCACGGTCTCTTTCCATATGAAGAAATTGGAGGAAGCAGGGCTTGTTGTTTCACGCAAGGAACAGTATTATACCGTTTACGCGCTCAACCGTGATGTGCTCAATGTATCCCTGCTCAGTGCTGCGGTGTCTGAACCAGGTCAGATCGACGAACAGCAGAAGCGGGAGGATGCTTATCGTCAGAAGGTGCTCGATTCTTTTTTTGAATATGGGAAACTCAAATCCATTCCGGTTCAACGTAAGAAAAAGCAGATCTGCTATGAAGTGATTGCCGCACGTTTTGTACCCGGAAAAGTCTACAGTGAAAAGGAAGTAAATGAAGTCATCTCCGTATATCATGAGGATTACTGCACGATACGAAGGGATATGATCGGAGAAGGAATCCTGTCCAGAAGCGAAGGAGAATATGTTCGTCTCAAATAATCATGTCTGAGAAGAGGCTTAACTGTCAGAAAAAACATCTGCATCTTTCCGCGCCGATTTTACTAAGTGGGACTCTGTTGGTATGAATTACCCATTCTTTTATGCATGGGTCATTCACAGGTATGCCACCGCAGTTGTGTGTGACTTCACGCATTGGTATTCTTCATGCGCTGAGTCGGGGAAGATTGCGTAAGGACGGGAAAGTAGTATAAAATTATAAAAACTATTTTTCCTGTCACTTAAGAAAAGGCGTTCCGGCTAATCGGAAAGGAGAAAAGATGAGGTTTGTTCTGATTCCTTTGTGCGCGATCCTCGCGTTTGTTTTTCTTCAGCGTGAGAGTCAGAAGCAGTATGTGACTGCCGTGATTCTGAAAGGACTTGCGTCACTCTGCTTCATGTTTCTCGGCCTTTTGAACAGCTCCGGGACGAAAGTGGCGGAGCGTATCGTCTGGGGCCTTCTGGTCGGATGTATCGCGGATGTGCTGCTGAATCTCAGGATGGTATTTCCGAAGAAGGGTCAGTTGATCTTCCTGATTGGCATTCTGGTGTTTCTGAGCGGGCATGTCCTGTATCTGACGGCGGTATTCCCGATGTGTCAGGGGAAGGCGGTCAGTGTAATTGCGGCTGTTATCCTTACTGCTCTTCTTATGGTCTGGATTTTTCGCCAGATCACTGCAAAGCCTGCATTCAAGATTTTCGGAGTTGTTTATCTCGGTGCGATCATGCTGCTGAATTGTGTTGCAGCAGATACTCTTATGGCGATGCCTTCCGCGTTTTCTGCGATCTTTTTTGCCGGATCCGTTTTGTTTCTGGTCAGTGACATCGTCCTTATCCTGAACACATTTGGATCCGAATTCCGGCAAAGCCTGAGGAATATCAATATTGGTCTGTACTATGCGGGACAATTGTTGCTCTCGATGAGTCTTCTGGTCCTATAAGAACACTGGTTCTGGGAGAATTCTCGGAAACAAAGAATAGCGCGAAAAAGAGACGGGCATGCCGGGACAATTCCCTGTATGCCCGTTTTTTGTGTTACCCCCAAAACTGGTTTTTGTGCGGTCAGTATTATACAAACAAGCGCCGGACCGCTGAAGGAAAAAAGAGATATGAGGCGGTGGGTTATTGCCCGTATTGCGGATATTCCGCTATGGCAGGTGCGAAATTCAGTTTCTTGTACGGACCCGCTTTCCTTGGGACGTTGCTGCTTGCAACACTGCGGATTGTGCCTTCCGGACTCTGGAATACCATTCCGGAAAGCATAAGATTCCTGTTCTTGACCTGTAAGGACGAGAAAAGGGCGAAGCCCTCGTTTGACTGCGCCGGAACAGATCGCATATGATGACGGAAGCCCTGTCCTGTGGTATGCTGATGACGGCGGAACATTAGGTGCGAAATGGGAAACCGTCGTTTTTAGTGTTTCCGTATGTCCCGGCAGATACGAAACAATACTGATATCTTGATCAGAAAGGATTGGAAAATGGCAGGGAAAAAAGAAATGGACGCC
>CAMKDB010000143.1 GCA_946411155.1 uncultured Faecalibacterium sp. | reverse complement strand
CGTCTGTTACCACCGGGCAGGCACAAGCTCGCGAATTCATTCGTGAGTAGTTGACCAGATTTGCTCCAATATCTTAATTGATTTTTGCAAAGGAAAAATGATCAGGAAAAATCATTCTTATTCAGATATGACACTATTTTTTTCCTCGTAATCAATATGTTTCAGGAGGATTCCAAAAATGTACATGGCATTTATATGCGTGCACAACCACAGGCCGGCATTCTGGATTCTGGCGGCGTCAGTCCTGCTGGCTTTGATAGTGAGCGTCCTGCTTCTGACATATCCCGGAATGAAAAACTATATCCTGACAATAGGGGGCGAAGACTATATCATCCGGTCCACCGCAAGGCTGGACGCAGAGTTCAAAGCGATCCGGTACACGGAAGACGGAGAACCGGTGGGAACGCTTTATCTGAGCGGAAGTTCCCCGCAGAAGGTCACCACAGATCTTTCATCTCTTGTGTCCTGCGGAGAACTTCAGCTGATCCAGATCCAGGTGGACAGCAAACTTTCAGAACTGATTCTGCCGGCGAAGGATTATCTCACATGCTACGTACAGGCCGAAGGCATAGGACGGATATACGGGGAGAACGCGGGCGGCGTAGATCTCATCCTGAATGCGTCGCCGACCGAACTGGATTTTCCGAACTGCGCTGTCAACGACCTGACAGTGGAAGGCGCCATGGATCTGTCCTTCCTCAAGAAAGGCGTCTACCGGACCGTTTCCCTGTTCCGGAGCTTTTGTCTGACGGCGCCTGACGCCTCCTGTGACATCGACAGCCTGAGTCTCGGCTCCGGAGAATGGGATCTGTCTCCCCTGGAGGGGAATGAAAAACTGACCTATCTTTCAGTGAACGGATACGGCATCGATCTTTCGCCTCTTATCGGGACGAAGATCGGACAGTTGTATGTCGGCGGGGTCTGCGACCTGACACCGCTGCAGGAGATGCCGGATCTGAAGATTCTGAGCGTACGCTTTTCAGAAGCGGTGTCCAACGATCTGACTCCGCTGCAGCACCTGCGGCTGGAATGCCTGAACATCGTCACGGACTGGGAGATCCCCGCTGTGAACGGGACCCGGAACAGGGAAGAGATCTCGGCGCTCTGCAACGCTGTTCCGGGGCTGTCCGAATACCTGCCCATCCTGCTGACCTGTGCGTCGAAAGGGACGGACATCGGAACGACCCAGGTAAGACCGGGATTGGTGGAGGACGGGACTTCCGTGTTCGACTTGCTGCCCGGGACGGTCCCTGAAAAGCCCGCTCCACCTCCGTTGCCGGGAGAGGAACCATCTGATCCTCTGACTGAGCAGCTGTCTGAAAGGATGGAAGGTTACTATCTTCATGTGGCGGTCTATCATCCTGAGATGCAGCAGCCTGATGTGGACCATGAAGCGTTCCGTGTTCATGACGGACGTCTGTACGGGTTTCTGCTGGCAGAGGGCGAATGGGAAGACCTGGGGGAGATCCGGACGGTGAACATTACGGAGGAAACGGCGGAACAGGTCTTTCGGAACGCCGTGTACTCCAAGGGGTATATGGTGGATCCTCCCGGCCTTTTCCGGACACTTCGGTACCGTGCCGTTACCGGCGGAGATGTCTACTATTTCGATCTGGACGGACCGGAAAGGAACGGAGAGATCGCCTGTGTGAGGAACGGCAGGATCCGCTGGTTCATCCAGGCAGTGGGAAAAGAAGACCTGGAAGGTGATTACCACTACGCCTGCACGATGACGGAAGCCGTCCTGCCATGGCAGCTGGACATCAACATCTACGACAGGACCTACGTTCTGCAGATTCCGTGCAGCAATTTCCGTTCCGAAGGCACGTTCCGGTTCACGAAGGACGGGGAGATGGAGATCACGGACGCGGAGAACGGGGTCCGGCATTATTTCCTGCCGGAGGAGTTCGGATACCGGACCGTACCGGGATGGCAGATCAGCGACGGCACCGGGATGAAGGAGAATCTCCTGTTCAGAGTCAGCGGCTACTACATTTTGAAAGAGATGTACGGATGCGCGGAGGCGGATCTGGACGGTGACGGGATCGCGGAAACGATCCGTCTGGGAGATATGGGCTATTCCGGGCCTCTGGGTCTTTCCGTTTCTGTGGACAGCATAGAGACCGACGCATATCAGTCCTATTATGCCGAATGGGGTGACGTCACCCTCGTTACAGAAAAGGGAAAGGTCTACGGTGAGATCGTATATCACGTCAATCCGCGGGATCGGCAGGAAACGAAAACCGCACGCTTCGAGATCCATTATGACGGAAAGGATCTGTGGCTCACGGATATGCTCGGCGATGTGATCCGGGACCGAATCGACCTGAAAGAACAGGCGAAATAAAAAATCACATGAAGCAATCCGGCTGTCCCTGGAGCAGGGAAGGAAGAACGGACATGCTGTTGGGAGATAAGACAAAAAATAAGCCATCAAGAGCGTTAACTCCTTGGTGGCTTATTTTTTGGATTACTGATCACGGAAGCATTCACAGTTTGTTCCTGCTGCAGTCGAGGGTAATAAGGTTTGATTTTGTACATTGTGCAAAAAAAGAAAATCCTGTACGCGCATCGGCGTACAGGATGATTCCGGACAGGAGATGCCTGTTCCGGAGCGGGCTATTCCAGCCCTGCTTCCTTCCGGCATCTGCAGATGAAAGAAAAAACCTCGGGGATATACAGATTCCAGCTGTTCCAGTCGTGGATCCCGTGTTCCTCGACCCATGGGATCTGAACACCGAGAGATGACGCGAAGCGATGGAATTCCAGATTCCCCTCTCTGGTAAAGTCTTCCAGGCCGACGCAGAATTCGAAGCGCGGCAGTTCCGTACCGTTTTTCACGTTCTGCTCCAACAGCCAGTAGATGTCCTCCTCAGTGCCGAGCACACCGGAGGGATCGTCCTCGTGCCCGTAGATATTCTGAAAGAACTTGTTGGAAGTCGCGCGTCCAGTACGGGCAGCGTAGTTCCGCACGACCTCGACGCCGGAGGAAATGGGCACGCAGACGCTGTACCGCTGGGGATCCAGCAGAGCGAATTTCAGCGCGCCGGCTCCGCCCATGGACATACCGGAAATAAAGTTATCCTCCCGTTTTCGGGAGATGGGAAAATGAGTATAGATATATTCCGGCAATTCATACCGGTAGTAATCGCACCAGGCAGGTCCATGCGCCATGTTGGCGTAGCTGGACATCTGGGCGTCAGGCATCACGACGGCATAACCGTACCGGTCTGAGAGCAGCTGAACCGTGGTGCAGTCATGCCAGTCCGCATAATTGTCGGAACCGCCGTGGAGAAGCCACAGCACGGGAAGCTTCTGCATGTCCGCATACAGTTTGCGGAAGTCCGTATCCTGAGGATGAATGCCGGTGGGAAGGAGAATGCGGACCTGAGTCGCAAGCCCCAGAGAAGGGGGATTGAAGCGGAGGGTCATGACGGCCATCTCAGATCACCTCCTTTGCAAGTCCGAGCCAGTCCAGAAAAGTCTCAACATATTGGTCCCATAGATCAAAAGAATGACTGCCTTCACCGCGCAGTTCCGTAATCGGACAGCCTGCCTTCCGGAATTGTTCGACGGCGCCGCATACCTGACTGAAACCGAAATCCTGGTCTCCCACCAGAGACCACAGCCGGGGACAGCGTCCCTCTTTCGCCAGAACAGCAGCGGTATGGATGAGGTCGCTTCCGGTGCCACGGATGTCGTCCGCGCTGCCGAACGCGTTGGCAAAAGTCGGCGATTTTCCGATATTGCCGTCGCCGGCAGTTTCGGAGAGGATTCCGACCATGTCCAGCGCACCGCCGAAGGCACCTGCGGCACAGTAGTAATCCGGATCGTTCAGGGCAAGTTTGTACGCGACATAACCGCCCATGGACGCGCCTGCGGTGAAGTTCTCCTCTCTCCTGCAAGACAGGAAAGGAAGCATGTACCGCATCGCTGCGGGTAGTTCGTCATGGATCATGTTCCAGTAGTTGGAACCGTGCACCATATTCTGTCCGTGTCCGTTGGACATGGATGGCATGACGACCGCCAGTCTCCGACTGTTGGCGTAGCGGTCGATGGAGGTGGACCGGAGCCACTCCGTACAGTCCTGATTGGCTCCGTGGAAGAGCCACAGGACAGGAAAAGGTCTGTCTGCAGGCCTGTCCGGAATGGAAACGATGACTTCCTCGTGGAATCCGAGCGCGCCGGACCGGAAGTCCATCTGGAGTATTGCCATGGAATGACCTCCCGAATTCTGTATATTTATAGATACGATATCTAGGACCACTTTAGGCCTGGATAAAGCGGAAGTCAATCTGCCGCTCTGTGCCTGAAAGTCGGGGGAAGAAAAAGAATTCGTTTTTTAGGAATGCTCCTTTTAGGTTCTTTTAAGGTTGAAGGAGTATCATTCTGACAGTTCAGGAAAGAGAGGTAATTCCATGAAAAAGATTCTATGCATTTTGCTTTCCATATTCTTGATTTTCAA
>CAMKDB010000142.1 GCA_946411155.1 uncultured Faecalibacterium sp. | reverse complement strand
ACGGCAGGAGGAATATGCGTTGAAGACGATCGACCTGAAAGGAATCGGTACACTGAGACAGATCCGCGAAGGGATCAACGACTGGCTGTTTGCGCTGGAATTCCCTTATGGGGATCTTTACGAGGCACAGGAACTTCACGAGGAAGGAAGACCTGTCCGGTCGAACCGTCTGCTGCTGGTGCATTTGCCTGATGCAACTGTCTACGAACCTGTACACAAGAAGGACTGTGTGATTTTCGGACAGCCTGTATATTGCGACGGAAAGATTGGAATCATGGCAGTTGATTTCTTTACGGAGAATATCCGGGTATATCAGTTCAGTACCGAAGATGCTTCCTGTGTTCAACTGGCAGAGATAGCACTGTCGGAAGTCAAGGACTGCTACAACCTGATGCTCAATTCTTCGCCTTTGATGCTTACGAGACAGCCTAACGACGGTACGTTTGACATTATCTGGCCTGAGCGGCGCACGTTCCCGATCGGATCCCGGGAGACATTCTACGGGGCAGAAAACGGCAGGATGTTTTTCTCCACCTGGGTCGAGGATCCGGACTATCATGAGCACACGGTGGTCAGGAGTTATCCGGACGGGGAACTGATCGAAGAACTCAAAGGCAATATCGATCTGCTTCCGGACGGGCAGTGGTGGTATATGGTCTGAGGAAAAGGAGAAATGAGATGAAGAAAAAATGGCTTCCGAGGCTACTGGCGCTGCTCGGCATTGCCGTGCTCTGTTTCTGTGTGTTTCTGGGGACGCGGAACTATTATGCGGGGAAAATGAAGGAACAGCAGGAAGAAATGCAGAAGCCGGAACCGACTCCGGTTGAGATTAGGGATGACAGCGGGAAATGGCTGAAAAAAGCGATTGTTCTGACCGGTGAGACGATCACGTCCGGACTGAAGGAGATCGGAAAACTCTGTACAGCGGAATACTATTTCACTCATGTTGAAACTTTTGAGTCAAAAAAGGAACTATGGGGTTATCCGATCCCGGGAACGAAATCCAGTTACATTTACAGTTACGACGGTCGGATCCTGGCAGGGGTGGACTTTACCAGAGTCGCTGTTGATGTGGACGGCGACCGCAAGACAGTCACTCTGACGCTTCCGGCTGTGGAACTGATTACTTCTGAGATCGATGAAGACAGTTTTACACTGTACGGAGAGAAGACCAGTTTCTTTAACCCTTTTGCAGTGGAGGATTTTGCGTTGTCTTTGTCTGATATGATCAAGGCTGAGGAAAAGAAAGCGGTGGAATCAGGCCTTCTGGAACGCGCTGCAGAAAATGCAGAGACGATTCTCCGCAATTTTCTTGCAGGTTCCATGGAACTGGAAGAGTACAATATCGTCGTGCGTGTCGGCAACAGCGTGTGACAATTATTTACAGTATTTCTGAGTGCTTTTTGTGAAAATCGGAAAAAGTGTCTTTTTCTGATTCGGAATTCTTGAAATCTGCCATACTGTATGATTTAATTCAAGAGACGACTTTAAATCGGTACAGAGATGCCGGCAAGTTCGATGAACAGGAATGCTTAGGATCATTGGGTCTTGTCGTGCGACAAGACCTTTTTTTCGTCCTGAAATTGACAGAAGGAGGATTTTTACCGTGAAATTCAAAGCTCAGGTAATGACACAGCAGGATGTTGAGCGTACGCTTATCCGTCTGGCTCATCAGATCGTGGAGAAGAATCACGGAATTGAAAATGTCTGTCTGATCGGGATCAAAACAAGAGGCATTCCACTCGCACAGCGGTTGGCGGATCTGATCGAGCAGTTTGAAGGGGAGAGGCTTCCGGTCGGAGAACTGGACATTTCCCTATACCGTGATGACCTGACGAAACTCAACGCGGATCCCATCATCAGCAGGACCAATGTTCCTTTCTCAGTGGAAGGAAAACGGGTCATTCTGGTCGACGATGTGATCTATACAGGTAGAACCGCAAGGGCTGCGCTGGATGCGCTCATGAGTATCGGAAGACCGTCGCGGGTACAACTCTGTGTCCTGGTGGACAGAGGGCATACGGAACTGCCGATCAAGGCCAATTTCGTTGGAAAGAACATCCCCACTTCCAGATCGGAAGTCGTGGCTGTCAATCTCACGGAGACCGATGGAATCACCAACGTCAACATTTTAGAGAATGAAGGAGATTCACATGGGAAAGAATGAAATGTATGGGTATTTGCCCGAAGAGAAACCTGAGATCGGAAAGCTTCTGGTCTATGCTCTGCAGCAGGTCATCGTCATGTTTCCGGCGACGATTGCAGTTGCGCTGATCACCGGCTTTCAGGTATCCACGACGATTTTTGCCTCTGGCCTTGCAACACTTTGCTTTATCCTGATTACTGGAAGAAAGATTCCGCTGTATTACGGATCCAGTTTTGCTTATCTTTCCGCAGTATCTTCCATGGCAATGGCTGAAGGTACTGCTGAGCAGCTCGCTTCCTGGGAGGCGACCGGCATTCTGCCGACGGAACTGATTTCCAAGGCTCAGTTCGGTATTATCATGTCCGGCTTCGTTTCCATCGCGGCCGGTCTGCTTGTGCGGAAGTTTGGCAAAGAGACGATTGAAAAGATCCTTCCGGCTTCTATCACGGGCCCGATTTCGATGATTATCGGCCTCACTCTTGCCGGAAATGCACTCGGAGACGCAATCCCTGCATCTGAAGGCGCATATGAAAATGCTTGGGTTGTAGTTTCCTTGGTGACACTGCTTTCCACGATCCTTTACTCCAAATATCTCAAAGGATTTCTCGGACAGATTCCGCTTTTGCTTGGGGCTGCCACAGGAAGCCTCTGTGCTGCGCTGATCTATGCGATAGGAGGAGCGGACTTCAATCTTTTCCGCTCAATTCCGGATGAAGCGCTGAATTCTCTTTGGAGCGTCGGGCCTTTTGCGGTTCCTGCCTTCAGTCTTCCTACATTCTCAATGACATCGCTGCTTGCGATCATGCCGATTGCGATAGCAACGATCCCGGAATCGACGGCGCACATGTATCAGCTGGATATCTATGTCAATGACGTCGCCAAGAAAAAAGGAAAGAAAATGGGCTACAGCCTGATCGATATGCTGGACCGCAACCTCATCGGTGACGGTATCTGCGATATGATCTCCGGCGTCGTCGGCGGACCTGCCGGAACGAACTACGGCGAAAATATCTCCACTATGGCAATCACAAAGGTCTTCTCAGTTCCTGTTCTGGTTGCAGCGTCTGTCATCGCAATGGTCATCTCCTGCTTCACACCCCTGATCAAAGCAATCTACGGAATTCCGCTTGCCGTTATCGGTGGACTTGAAGTCTATCTGTTCGGAGCGATCGCAGCACAGGGCATCGCCATTATGATCGACAAAAAAGTCGATATGTTTTCCAGCAAAAACATCGCAGTCATTGCTTCCATTATGGTAGTTGGACTTGGCGGTCAGTACAAATTTGGCGGAAACATCCCGTTCTTCGGATTCAGCATCCCCTGCGTAGCCGGTGCATCCATCTTCGGTATCGCGCTCAATGCGCTCCTGTCCATCTGGGATAAAGAGGACTGATCTGTTATTTGTGGTTTACCGGACTGCGGCACTTCAATGCCGCAGTCCTTTATTTGACTGTATTGAGTGGCAGTACGGCGGAAGAAAAGGTATACTGGATTCAAAGATGAATACGGGCAGGACAGTTCAGATACTAATGCCCCGGGACAGAGTCCATTTCAGAAAGGAACGCCGGTTTTCGGCGCGCAGGTATTATTCATGAAGATCTTTGTTGCATCTGACATCCACGGATCAGCTACCGGCTGCGACTCGATGATTGAGGCATTTCACAGGGAGAAGGCAGACAGAATGATTCTTTTGGGAGATCTCCTGTACCATGGACCGAGAAACGATCTTCCTGATGGCTACGAGCCCAAAAAAGTGATCGATCTGCTGAACGGACTCAATACTGCGGTATATTGCGTACGGGGAAATTGCGAAGCGGAAGTGGATCAGATGGTTCTGAACTTTCCGGTTATGGCAGATTATGCACTTTTCCCGTATGGAGACAGGATGATTTTTGTTACGCACGGTCATGTGTTCAATACCAACCACCTGCCTCCTCTGAGGAAAGGAGATATTCTGCTCCATGGGCACACGCATATCCCTGCGTGGGAAGAACATGAGGAATACTGGTACCTGAATCCGGGTTCAGTCTCGATCCCCAAGAACGGAACACCGAGAGGATATATGCTTTTTGAAGAGGGAAACGTGGTCTGGAAGACTCTGGAAGGAGAAGAATACCATCGGATCAGCCTTTATGAGTAATGATTTCCGGTTTCGGTCAAATACTGCATAAAAAAGGAGCATGGCATCATGCTCCTTTTTGTGACCGATGTAGAATTCATCCGCGCGCCTTGTCTACGTTTTCTGCTGACTAGTATAATAAAAATGCAGAAACAATTGAAATAAAATAGTATTGAAGAAGAGGGAGAATACGATTATGAGCAAGGTAAACCAGACCCCGACAAACAGAATTGTGAAGGAAGG
>CAMKDB010000141.1 GCA_946411155.1 uncultured Faecalibacterium sp. | reverse complement strand
GAATATAAACCCAATATTGTCTTCCCGGAAGATATGGAACCGACGGCGGCGGAACAGGAAGAGGAGAAAGAAGAGCGTGTCAAATCCGTATGGAGCATGCTGACGATCCTCTCGGTTTCTCTGTTTCTGGTCATGATCTTCGTTTATATCTTCAGCGGACTGATTCAGAGCGCGGAAGCAAAAAGAAGGCAGCAGGAGATTCAGGAAGCGCTGAACGCGCAGACTGGAAAGGTCACCGTACCCGCCCCGGATTATCTTGGAAAAGATCTGTCCGAGATCGAGTTCGATACGATCCAGTATGACTATGTGATCGTGAGTTACTACGATCCGGCAAAACGCGAAGGTCTGATCGTGGGGCAGGACCCACAGCCCGGTACCGGTCTCAACGAAGACGACCGCGTGATCACGCTTTATGTGAACCGGAACAAGCCTCAGACAGTCATTCTGCCCGATTTTATCGGACAGTACTGGATGAATGCCAGGGCACTGGCAGAGAGCCTCGGCCTTCAGGTGGAGATCGTCTATGAGGAAACAACGGAGGTCTTCCCGGAACTGGTCTTCAAGCAGAATGCGGATGCGGGCTTGGAATTTCTCACTTCCAACGTCCTCAAGCTTACTGTGGCGAAAGCGCCTCCGGAAAAACCGGAGAACGAATCCGCCCAGCCCTGAAGAATTTCAACTACTAAAAGGCAGACGCCGGAAAACCGACGTCTGTTTTTTATGGAAAAAAGACACGCTGCGATCTGGGATCGCAGCGTGTCCCGCGCTGACCTGAAACGGTTAAAAAAGGATCAGAGGCAGCCGTATGCGACAGCGCGCATGCGCAGATGGTGATACTCCTCCAGGTTAGGCTGCAGGTTGTGCATGTAGACGATGGAAGTCCCTTCCGAAGGATCCGCTTCGCCCCATGTGCCGGATCCGCCGGTCCAGCCGAACTGTCCGAGAGAGCCGTTGTGATGTCCCTCGTATTTGTCCAGCAGGGTGCGGACACCGTAGCCGTAGCCGTAGCCGCACAGATAATTGTTGGAGAAGTCCTTGTGGATCAGCTCGTCGCTGATGGTGTTGGTGCGCATCAGATCGATGGTTTTGCGTCCCATGATCTGTTCGCCCTTCCATTTGCCGCCGTTGGCAAGCATCTGGATGAGATGGGTGTAATCGCTGGGGTTTGTGACGACTCTGGAGAAACCGTTGACAGAGCCAAGAGGTCCGACCATCATGGAATCGTCACGGATTACGAGTGCGTCCTCGTCACCCAGTTTCTTTCCGGGCCTGAGGCAGTAGTTTTTGACCAGGCGTTCGCCCATATCCCCGTAAAGGAAATTTGCGGTGGTCTTCATTTCCAGAGGATCAAAGAGCATTTCCTTGATGACAAGTTCTGCCTGCTTGCCGGTCACGGCCTCGATAAGGCCGGCTGTGAATTCACTGGCGAAACCATAGAGCCAGCGGGTTCCGGGTTCGAAGGCGATCGGAACATCCGCCAGTGCGCGGATCTGATCCCGTACCGTGAAGTGTTCCTGCTTATAAAGCGGTTCAAGAGCGTGACGCATAGACTCTGCAGTCGGGTTCTGCACAGGGATGCCGCCCAGGATCATGGGATAAGGCAGCCCGCAGGTCATATTCATGACGTTTTTGACGGTGATGGGCTTGTCCACCGGGACGACTTTGACGGTTCCGTTTGGCAAGGTCACTTTTTTCTTTGTATTGCGCCATTCCGGGAAGAAATCGTAGATGGGATCGGTCATGAGGAACTTGCCCTGTTCATAGAGCATCATGGCAGTGGTGTACATCGCGACCTTGGTCAGGGACGCCTGACGGAAAAGATGTTTCTGCTCCAGTTTGACCCCGTTTTCTATATCTGCGTATCCGAAATATTTCTCATAGAGGACTTCGCCGTGTTTCGCGATCACCATACCGCAGCCAGGCAGACCGTCGTCCACATACTGCTGAAGCAGGCGATCCAGATCCTTAAAATTCGACATGTTTTCCTCCTCCCCCTCAATCCAGACATCCGTACGCAACGGTGCGTACCCGGTGATGATAATAGACTTCTTTGTTCGGTGCCGTGTTGTGCATATAGACCAGGCCGACGCCTTCTTCCGGATCCGCCTCGCACCAGGTGCCGAAACCGCCCGTCCAGCCAAAGGCGCCGAGAGAGCCGTTGTGGTTTGCGGCTGCTTTGTCGATGAGTGTACGGACACCGTAGCCGTAACCGTAACCTGCGTTGTACGGATAGCCGTCATCCTGGAAACAGGCCAGCGCATCGCCGGAAAGTCCGTTTGCACGCATCAGATCGATGGTCTTGCGTCCCATGATCTGCTTTCCGTCGTATACCCCTCCGTTTGCCAGCATGCCCATTAGTTTACCGTAATCGTTGACATTGGAGAACAGACGGCCCCATCCCATGGTGTGCTCCTCGCCGGGCAGATGTTTCTCGTCCATCGGGGAAACGGTGGGCTTCACTTTTCCGTCCTTGCCCCACTGATACATGGTGACCATACGCTCCTGTGCACCTTCGAAGAAGCGCGGGCGTGTGTTGTTCATGCCGAGCGGATCGTAGATAAGGTCTTTAAGCAGCGTATCGATGTCCTTGCCGGAAACGACTTCCAGGAACGCTGCCGTGATCTCGCTGGAGAAACCGTACGTCCACATGGAACCGGGCTCATATGCAAGGATCGCCTTGGACATGGCCGCGATGTGTTCCTGCACGGTGAAGTGTCCTTTCTTCCAGAGGGGACGCATGATCTCCTGCATGGTGCGCAGAGTGGGATCCTCCGTGAAAGCATCCGAGTTGCAGTAGGGAAGGCCGCATTTCATGGAAAGAATGTCGCCCACAGTCATGGGATGCTGGACAGGAACAATCATCATCTCGCCGTTGGGATGGCGGTCGAAGCGCTTGCAGTCCTTCCATTCGGGAAGATAATCGCCTACGGGATCCGTCAGGTTGAATCTGCCTTGCTCATAGAGCATCATGGCCGCGGTGAACAGCGGAATCTTGGACATGGATGCGAGCCGGAACAGGGAATCCTTCGTTACCGGCTTTTTGTTCTCGATATCTGCGTAGCCGAAGTATCCTTCATAGATCGTTTTGCCGTGCTGGACGATCTGCATGGCACAGCCGGGAAGACCGTCGTCAACGAATCCCTGAAGGAGCTGATCCAGTTTCTCAAAATTTGCCATGGTTTCCTCCTTGTTTCTGATCACAGAAGGCAGCCGTACGCAACGGCGCGGACTCTGTGGTGATGATAGAGTTCTTCATTGGGGAACATATTGTGCATGTAGACGATGGAAGCTTTCGCGACAGGATCTGCTTCTGCCCAGATTCCGGAACCGCCGGTCCAGCCGAAACATCCAAGGTGTCCGTTGTGGCCGTATTTCTGCGTCTCCAGTGTGCGGAAACCGAGACCGTAGCCATAGCCTGCGAGATAATCATTCTCGAAGTCTTTGATGGTGACGGCGTCCAGCTGGCTCTCATGCAGCATATTGACGGTTCCTTCTCCCAGATACTTTCTGCCCTTGTAGGTGCCGCCGTTTGCCAACATCTGCATAAATACCGCGAAGTCTCTGGAGGAGGTGAGCAGGTTGACACGCGCACCGTAAGGAACAGTCGCGGGGTCATTCGCACCGTAGCCGGTGATCGGTTCAAACTCGCCCGGACCTTTTTTGCCGTATGTCGTCACAATGAATTCCTTGTTCCAGTCATGAACGAAGGTGTCCGTATGAGCAAGCTCCAGCGGATCAATGACACGCTCCTTGAAAACATCTCTCAGTGCTTTGCCTTCCAGTTCTTCCACGATGGCACCGGTGATCTCGCTGCCGAAACCGTACTGCCAGTGGGAGCCAGGTTCGAACATGATTGGTGCGTTGGCCATGACGCGGACTTCATCCCGCAGAGTGGATGGACCGTCCTTCTGCAGTTCGGCAATCTGTTTGCTCATGGCAGCCAGTGTAGGTGTCACGGGGTCCATCGCCGGGACCATACAGTAGGGCATGCCGCACATCATCGCCACGGCATTGCGGATGGTCATGGGGTGATCCAGAGGTTTGACGGTGACTTCTCCGTTGGGAAGGACGACGTATTTTTTCGTGTCCTTCCACTCGGGAAGATAGTCAGAAACAGGATCGGAGAAGAGGAACTTTCCTTCCTCATACAGCATCCCGATGATCGCGTAGGTGAACAGTTTCGTTGTGGAAGCCTGGCTGAACATGGAGTTGACATCCACCGGCTTCTTGCTCTCCCGGTTTGCATATCCGGATTCACCGTGATAGATCAGCTCGTCGTTCTGCATGACAGCGACAGTGCAACCGGGAACACTTCCTTCCTCGGTAAAGCGCCTGATCAGGGCGTCCAGTCTTGAAAAATCTTTCATGAGTTTTCTCCTTTTCCTGAGATCCATAACACCGAATCAGAATAATCTAATTTAAGTATAATCGAACTTGTTCTGTTAATCAAAATACAACCTAACCAAATTTGTAACAAATCATTGGTCAAAATGCACACAACATTGACGAAAGTTGTATAATTTTAAGTTTAATCAAAATACAATTTTGGGGACATTAAAACACGGCTGTCAGTAACCTGCTGACAGCCGAACTGATG
>CAMKDB010000140.1 GCA_946411155.1 uncultured Faecalibacterium sp. | reverse complement strand
CCGCCATCCGCAACTTTCACCCACTCCTTATATCCTTTTCCGCAGCCTCCTGCTCCGAAAATCATTCTATCGGAAGAAAGCATCGAGATATTGCCGAGAAGTTCGGGAACATAACCGGTAAGAATAACAGGAGCGAACACTTTACCTGTTAACCTGCCGTCAACGATTTCTCTGCCAAGCTGAAGAATACACTGTATTCCCCAGTGTTTCGGATCTTCCATCCCGCTTTCCATACCCTCAAGCAGAAATCCGTACTTTACTGAAGAGATCATATCATCAAGTGAATCGCTTCCACTGTCAAAAACGGTATTAGTCATTCTTGTATACGCCTTATGCGCATAATTCTCCCGTTTCCCGTTTCCGGTTGGAGCAGTTCCAAGGCGCACTGCGCTGAGAGCATCGCAGATACCGGCTTTCAGTATTCCGTTTTCAATCTCCGTTACATCGCCGGCAAGGACACCCTCATCATCGAAAGCATACGATGTTACGTTCCTGGCACAAAGCGCGCCTTCATGCATGGTAACTTTGTCGGATCCGACCCGTTTCCCGATATATTGTTTTCCAAGAGCGCGGTTCTTGACGAACATATCCATCTCAACGCCGTGGCCGAACGCTTCGTGAGCAATCAATCCGGTAACTTCGGGAGAAGTGATTATCTCATATTCACCGGGAACAATACGTTCAGCCCGAAGAAGATCCTGAACCGTCCGGTAAGCAGGTTCGAGTTTATGCTCAAGATCCGCAAACAATTCAGGTCCGCACAAACCGGAGACGCACTCATACCCCACCCTGTTCTGCTCATCCTTTGCTGCAATGACAGCAACATTTCCTTCGCTGTATACATATGACTGCCTGAGGAAACGGTTATGGGATAAAAACACTTTACTGATGTGAGTCGACTGGGCACTGACTGAACACTCCAGCACATCTTCACCTAATGAAATACCCTTTTCTGTGATACTTACGAGCAGATCGACAAGAGAACCAAGATCTGCATTTTCAGGGAGCTGTTCAGTTTCTTCCTCTACGAACAATTCGAGGGGCTCATCCGGGAGAAGCGCAGTTTCATAAACAGGAGTATCCGTGATCAGAAGCAGATCGATCTGCGCGTTGAGTTCATCTTTGATATTCTTTATCGTTTCTTCAAGCTTATCCGGATGAAGATCGGTAATGGCATATTCACTGTAAAGGCCGTTCCTGCTTACGCGAATCACAGTACCGCGTTCAGTCGTCATCGTCTTATTCCCGACAGATTTGAAATAGCGCAAACTGCGAACAGAAAGACCTACACAATCCGTTGAAAGAATACTGACATACTCGAATTCCTCTTCCAGAGAGGAAAGAACCTGCCGCAAATAAGGGATCAATCCGTTCAAGTACTCTGAAAATGGTGCTTTCATATACCCATCCTTATAATTTATTAATCAAGTCCGATTTTTCTCCGGACTTTTCTCAATGTTCTCGCAGCGAGTATGGATGCCCGTTCAGCCCCCGTCTTCAGCACATCATTGAGCATATCTTTATCCGCAAGATTCTCTTTATATCTTTCCTGAATCGGAGCGAGCGCATCACGGACAGCCTCGCCGACAGCAGACTTGAACTCTCCATAACCTTTCCCGTCGAATTCGCGCTCGATCTCATCAAAACTACGGCCGGTAACGCCGCTATAGATGCTCATCAGATTTGTGACTCCGGGCTTGTCTTCCGCGGCACGGACTTCATTTCCGCTGTCTGTAACCGCTCTGCGGAACTTACGGATGATGGCGTCTCCGTCATCAGTAAGCATAACCTTTGCATTCTGATTTTCGTCAGACTTGCTCATCTTGGAAGTCGGATCCTGAAGAGACATTACACGGGCAGCAACCTTCGGGAAAAATCCTTCCGGAACAGTAAAAACATCTCCGTATATCCCGTTAAAACGGATAGCGATATTCCTTGCCAATTCAAGATGCTGTTTCTGATCAGCTCCGATTGGAACGAGATTTGTCTGATACAGAAGGATATCCGCAGCCATCAGTACAGGATAAGTGAATAAGCCCCCGTTGACATTTTCCGGGTGCTTGCTGCTCTTATCCTTGAACTGAGTCATTCTTGACAGTTCGCCAAACTGCGTGTAGCAGGAAAGAAGCCATGACAGTTCCGCATGCTGATGAACGTCTCCCTGAATAAACAGGATGGAACGATCCGGATCCACGCCGCATGCAAGAAGCATCGCGGCAGATTCCCTGATCTGACGGCGCAGGGTTGCAGGATCCTGACGAACAGTCAGAGAATGAAGATCGACGACACTGTAAATACAATCATATTCATTCTGAAGAGTATCCCACTGCCGGAGTGCACCAAGATAATTTCCCAAAGTAAAACCGCCGGTCGGCTGAATACCGCTGAATACCCGTTTCTTGTATTCTTCCATAGTCTTTCCCCCAATGTACCTTAATTCATACAGTTCTCATTTTATGACTCTGAAAATAGGGTGTCAATTGACAAAGATGTATTGTTAATCCTACAATTGAAATACTGAAATCATCATGATTATGAGGTGAATTTATGGGAAAGACCCGTACACGTTTTGCACCTAGTCCGACTGGTTATATGCATATCGGCAATCTCCGTACTGCCCTATATGCTTATCTGATTGCCAAGAAAGATGACGGTGCCTTTATTCTGCGTATTGAAGATACAGATCAGGGCCGTCTAGTCGAAGGCGCAACCGATGTTATCTATAAAACTCTGAAAGACTGCGGTCTGTTCTGGGATGAAGGGCCCGATATCGGAGGCGATTTCGGCCCGTATATCCAGAGCGAGCGCATGGGCTGTTATCTGGATTACGCTAAGCAGCTCGTTGAAAAAGGCAATGCATATTACTGTTTCTGCACAGAAGCGGAACTGGATGAACGAATCCCGAAGAAGGCCGAAGGCGGAGAGATGATCCGCCGTTATGACGGTCATTGCAGAAATCTTTCGAAAGCAGAAGTCGAAGCCAGACTTGCTTCTGGTCAGCCTTACGTTATACGTCAGAAAATGCCTAAAGAGGGTACGACTACATTCCATGATCTAGTCTACGGAGACGTTTCCGTCGAGAACAAAGAACTGGAAGATCAGATTCTGATCAAGTCCGACGGTATGCCGACTTACAACTTTGCGAACGTCATCGATGACCATCTGATGGGAATCACTCATGTTGTACGCGGCAATGAATATCTTTCTTCCAGCCCGAAATATAACCTTCTCTACGAGGCGTTTGACTGGACCCCGCCGGAATATATCCACTGTGCTCCAGTAATGAAAGACGAACACCAGAAACTATCAAAACGCAATGGTGACGCATCCTATCAGGATCTTGTTAAGAAGGGCTATCTCACGGAAGCAATTCTGAACTATATCGCACTTCTCGGCTGGGCACCTAAAGGTGAACAGGAAATCTACAGCCTAAACGAACTCGTTCGTGCATTTGATTTATCCGGTATCAGCAAATCCCCTGCTATTTTTGATCCCGAAAAACTCAAACACATCAATGCGGAATATATCCGCGGTCTCTCTCATGACGAATATAAAGCACACGCAATGCCTTTCATTCAGTCTGCAGTCGAACGAGATGACCTTGATTTTGATGTTCTCTGTGATGTTCTTCAGCCAAGAACGGAGTTCTTCTCTGATATTCCGGAAAAACTGGGTTTCCTGAATGAACGTCCCGAAATCGATCCGGCACTCTATTTCAATAAGAAGTTCAAAACAGATGCCTCAACTGCAAAACCTGCTCTTGAGGCAACGCTTCCCATTCTGGAACAACTGAACGACTATTCTGTCGAATCAGTACACGAAGCTTTGTTCGCTCTTATCTCGGAACTCGGAGTAAAAAACGGTTGGATCCTAGGGCCGCTGCGAGTTGCTATCGCAGGTGTCCCGGTAACTCCAGGCGGAGCAGTTGAATTATGTTCCATTCTTGGGAAAGATGAGACTATACGCCGGTTACATTCTGCGCTTGCCGCATTATAAATTTGAAAATACAGGCAGGATCTTTCCGGCCTGTTTCTCTGTTCCTCTGTTTCGTTGACTTTCTGTTTCTCATTTGATATATTCATCTTTGATTACTTTACAAATAAAGGAGCGTGAACATTTCGATGCCGGAAGGCGACCCTCTCGGTAGTATACTACTGACAATAATTCTAATAGGTGTGAATGCATTCTTTGCGATGAGCGAAATCGCAGTAATTACCTTCAACGACGTCAAACTGAAAAGACTGTCTGAAGATGGCGATAAAAGAGCAAAGATTCTCTGTAATCTGACTGAAGAGGAAAGCAGATTTCTTTCCACGATACAGGTGGGTGTAACACTGGCAGGATTCTTCTCATCCGCAGTGGCTGCTGACAACTTCACCGAATATGTAGTTTATTGGCTGCGCAATACCGGAATACCGACTGGACCTCTGCGCGCAATCTCTCTTATCCTGATCACCCTCATTCTCTCGTTTCTGACTCTCATTTTCGGAGAACTGGTCCCGAAGCGAATCGCAATGAATAATCCTGAGAAGATGAGCCTTTTTGCGGCCTACCCTCTTCAGTTTGTTTCTGTTATTGCGTCCCCGATCGTAAAACTTCTGTCGCTGTC
>CAMKDB010000139.1 GCA_946411155.1 uncultured Faecalibacterium sp. | reverse complement strand
TCCTCGTAGATCCGCAGCCCGTCCAGAACATCGTCCTTCACCATCTGGTAGTGCGGAAGGATCATCGTCCGTGTGAGCCCGAGTCCGGGCAGGAACCGCTCATAGTCCGGGTCGACGGCTTCCCCGTCCAGTTCCGGATGGGCGTAGACCTCCTCCGCGCTGTTCATCGTCCCAGCGCTGATGCCGATCACGATGCCGTCAAAGTCTTCCATTGCTTCCTTCAGCCCGATCTCCAGGAAAAAACGGTTCTGCGTCGGCACATGTCCGCCGGCAAGGATGATCACGTCCGAATCCCGGACCAGTTCCGCCGTCCCGTCGGCGTTCCGGCTGTCCAGTACCGTGAAACTGCTGAACGGCAGTCCGGCTTCCTCAAAGCCTCTTCTCTGGGAATCCGCGAAGAAATCCGTCAGGTCATGCCCATCCGGGTCTGAACAGACAAAGAGCGCGCGGCATTCCTCCGGCCAGCACCGGTACAGTTCATCCGTGAACCCGTTCGCCGGATTGAGCGTCTCGGTATCCGGGATCATATCGCTGCTCGTCAGAAAACAGATCATATACCCTCCTCCGGACCGAAATCCTTTTTCTCTATGATCAGTTCGCAGGAACCTTCCTCGAGAGAATTGTATTCATCGTAATGGATATGCGAGCCGGGCAGTTCCTCCGCCAATGCGGTCAGCTGATCCGCGAGCGAGAGCAGCCCTTCCCTGTTGGCGGACAGCGTAACCGTCTCCCCATACATTTCGGCCCTGATACAGGCGCCTTCGCTCCATCTGATCTCCATTTTTTCCTCTTTCTTCATTTTTACTCAGATAACGCCGAAAATCAGCGGCCTGATCTTTCAATAAACCGAAGTGCTTTCCCGATCGTTTTCCTTGCTTCCGGGATCATCGGAATCATCTGGAAAGCATGGCACTGCGCATGCTGGATATCCAGTTCGGCCGCATGTCCTGATTTCTTCAGTTTTTCATAAAGCAAAACGGAATCGTCATAAAGGACTTCGGTATCGCTCGCGGACAGAAACACCGGCGGCAATCCTGTGAAATCCCCAAAGATCGGAGACAGCAGCGGATCCTTCAGTCTCTCCCGGTCGGCAACACCTTTGAACAGCGGCACCGCAAGCCCCTTCGCCACCATATCTCTCAGCATATAATCGGTGGATATGTTGGCAGTGTGGGAAGGGAGATCAGAAGCGTTATCCGTTGCAGGAGAAAAAGCAACGAGTGCTTTCGGAAGCGGGAGTCCGTTCTCCCTGGCGAGGAAAGCCGTTGAAAAAACGAGTGTGCCCCCGGCACTCTCTCCCATAAAAACAGTTTCATCTGCACGGTACCCCATCTCCAGGTACTGCCGATACGCCGCCAGACAATCTACCGCCTGCGCTGGCCACTCATTCTCGGGAGACAGACGGTAATTGACCGCAAAGCAGTTAAAACCGCATTTTCCGGTCAGATACTGTGTGACATATCTTCTTTCTTTTGCGGATCCGGTAGTGAATCCGCCGCCGTGGATATAGAAAATCCAGCCTCTGTTATTGCCCGTCTTCGACAGCCGCTCGGCGGGCATTCCGTTGACCGTGATCTCCTCCAGCACGATATCCTTCGGCATGCGGGGAGGTTTTCTGCGTTCATTCCGCGCCCGCTCAGCCGCATAGTCGTGCGGCTGTCCCGGGGGATCTCCGGGCACAGCACGGAACATCTGATTCATAATCCAGCCTTGAATACTCATATTCTATCCTATCCGTTATTCCGGGCGTCTGGAACCGCACTCGCAGCAGAACTTGCCCGTATTCACCGCCCCGCAGGACGGGCATTTCCATTCGCCCGGCTTCAGTTCCGCATTTGCGGGCGGTACCGTTCCGGGCTTGGCAGGTGTCTGTGAGGGCTGTCCGGGCATCTTGCTGAACTGATTGAAATATTCCTTTTTGGTCATGCCGTTGGGCAGCAGCAGCGGGGCGGTCTCCTCTGTAAGAAGGTTCTCATCCTTCTTCAGACGACTCAGCGCATCGCCCAATCTGCGGACCGCTTCTCTTTTCCCCTGCTGTTCTGCGGCCTCCAGATCGATCCTGAAGACGACGGACGCCGGACCGGCCTCCTTTGCTGCGGCATATGTGAGAGACAGATGCGAACTGGTGGATATGTCCGTGGGACGCATGGCGTGTTCCCAGTCATACCGAAGCGCAGACCATTCCTCAGCCTTCTCGTCGCCGACGAGTTTCCGGTACGACTCCGCCTCGGCTCTGCCGACCCGCCACGTCTTCACTGTCCGTGTCTCGCCTTCAAGTTCCCGGATCTCCGTCAGCACAGCGGTCCCGTCCGTCTTCCATTCCAGTTTCATCTCAAAGGATTCGCGGCTGAACATCATCATGCCGGAGCGGGTACTGGTCCAGTCCACAGCCATGAGCGGACCGTGTTCCGCCTGCAGATCCTCTTTTTCAGGTGTTTTTATTCCCGCAAACCCGTTCCTTGGCGCGCCGCATCTCAGGCAGAACGCTCCGGTGTTTCCGTCTCCGCCGCACAGAGCGCATCTCCATTTGAGATCCGCCATTTTTTCACCTCCATAAGAGCGTGCTTCAGTCGTGGATATACATCCTGGACATTTCTTCTTCACCGTCTCCCTGCGCCATACAGAAGAATCTCCATCCGTAACGTTCGTAGAACCCGGTATGGTCCGTGAGCAGATACAGCGGCGAAATATCCCTGGTCCAGAGATCGTCCACGATCATATTGAGCAGTCTTCCGGCGATCCCTTTCTTCCGGTAGTCTTCCTCCGTGTAGACCGCACAGACGTTCGGTGTGAGATCCTTGCGGTCATGGAAGTCGTTTTCGATCACGCCCATCCCGCCGACGATCTTCTCACCGTCCATGCACAGATACCAGCCCAGTTCGGTCTTCCTGTCCAGGTAATCCGACATGCATTCCAGATAAGCTTCCCTCGGAACGCCCCACTTGGAACTGAACCATTCCGCAGCCCGCTCCTTCAGTTCCGGGCAATCCCGGAGCGTCAGATAACGGTATCCGTACAGATCCGGCAGCGGGATATCGTAACGGTTCAGGGTCATTCCGGACTCTTCTCCGTAGATGGCGTCGACGAAGATCCCGCCGTTCGCACGGATGACCATATTGCTTCCGACGTTGGAATCACGGCAGATGACCCGCACACGGACCATGCCCGCCTCCCTCGCCTTCTCCAGCAGGAGCCTCAGCTGTTCGCTTCCGTACCCTTTCCGCTGCTCTGACGGGCGCACGGAATAGCCGGCATGGGAAGTGAATTCCGGATCGTCATCGTCGAATTTCAGCGCGTGGCGCAGGCAGGAAAAGCCGACGATCCTGCCGTCGCTCCTGCGCACAGCCATATACCAGGAGACCTTGCCTTCTTGATCTTTTACGTATCTCAGCCAGTCCCCGACAGTGGCGCAGTTCTCCAGTTCGTCCGTTCCGGGGATCCGGTCCGGATCCAGCGTGACCTGAAGACGGTCTGAAGGAAATTCTTCCACATATTCCCGGATCTGATCCGCGTACATGACCGTCGGAGGAATCAGTATCAGTTCATCCATTTCTTGCTCCGTTCCGTCAGCACGGCTCTGAAGCCCGCTGCAGTTGTTCTATGACAAGAGTATAACACGATGCCGCATCTTTGTACCCGTTTTCCGCAGGCGGTTTCCGGCGTCCGGCTGCGATTTTGGATTCTTTCCCTTATCCTGTATACTTTTTTTGTTCCCCTGTGTAACGAAACGCCGCCTCAGAAACACTAATACAGTGAAAGGAGGCATCAGATGCAGAAACTGCTGACGGAACTGTTCCGTAAGTATTACCGAGATATTTACGCCTATCTCTACAGCATGACCGCTGACGCTTCCCTTTCCGAGGATCTGACATCCGAGGTTTTCCTCGAAGTCGTGAAGTCGATTTCCACCTTCCGGGGCGAGTCTGACATCAAGACCTGGATGTTCGCTATCGCCCGGCGACGTTGGTACGCCTGCCTGCGGAAAAAGAACGGCATACCGGAAACGAAGAGCATCGAGGAACTCTGCGGCACCGGGATCCCGGATCCGCAGACGGAAACGGACAGGGATGCTGCCGCGATCGCCGCATCCGTTCTAGAGAAGGAATCCACGCTCACCGCAAACGTGTTCCGGCTGCGTACCGAAGGATATACCTATTTCGAGATCGCGGAAAAACTCGGAATCTCCGAGAGTTCCGCAAGGGTCGTCTTCTTCCGGGTGAAGGAGAAGATCCGAAAAGAACTGGAAAAGGAGGGCTACTCCAAATGAATACGATCTCATGCGACATCTGCATGGATCTCATCCCGCTGGTCCGGGACGGTGTCGCCAGCGCGGACAGCGCAGCCGCAGTGGAAGAACACCTGAAGACCTGTCCCGCATGCAGAAAAGCGTTCGGGGAAGGCATTCCCGCACCGGCAAAGGAAAAAGAAAACCTCATAAAGATCGGAAACCGCATAAGGGTCTTCACCGGCATGCTGCTCATGTTCGGAATGGTATTCGGTGTAAGCCTCACTGCGGACATGAACATGTTCCGCAACAGTCTGATCATGCCCGCTCTGGGCTGTCTGGGATACTTCCTCTTCCGCTGGAGAGCGCTCTATCTCATGCCTGTTCTGCTTTACGCGACTTCCGCTGCCAGTTTCCTGCTTGGCCTGATGAAAGGCCTGGAACCCGCAGACTCCGCTTCCATGCTCATCTGGGCAGGACTGTA
>CAMKDB010000138.1 GCA_946411155.1 uncultured Faecalibacterium sp. | reverse complement strand
GAACTGGAATAGCCCTCGGCGCTCATGATCCCGGAGATCAGAACGCCGGAGCAGTTGTATTGCACGCCCATCAGTGCGCCATAAAAAAGCATGCAGCCGAAAAAGACAAACCATACCCGGTTCTTTCGCATAACCAATTTCTCCTGTAACAAATCAGAACTGAAGACGGATCACGTTCCAGGACGCGGCGGGGAGAAGGACTTTTCCGTCCCCCACCTCGAAAGAAACGTCGCGCGGCACCACATTTCCGGGTTCTGCTTCCGTATTGACCGCTTTTACGTCGTCGTGATGCAGAACGGAGTGGAAACCGGTCCGGAAATTGCCGAACGCGCGCAAATCCAGATCCAGTTCCACCGGTTCCTTCAGATCGCGGTTGACGGCGAAGATCACGAGACTGCCGTCCTCACGGAGCACGGCGGCAGTATCCACTTCAGGCACATCGGTGTAGTGCGCGGTGTCCTGTTTTCCGCAGGTCAGCTGCGGAAGCAGGCTCGTACCGCGGCCGAGCGTACTTGCCTGCTGCAGCGGCCAGTAAATAGTCTGCGCCCACGCGCCGCCGCCCGGACGGGTCATGATCGGAGCGATGACATTGACAAGCTGTGCCATGCAGGCGATCCTTACGCGGTCCGCGTTTTTGAGGATCGTGATGAGCATCAGACCGACGAGCAGTGCGTCCTCGAAATTGTAAACGTCTTCCAGCAGAGGGAGAGCGGTCCCCCAGGGTTTTCTTCTGTACAGTTCCTGATCCTGGGCGTTGGAATGGTACCAGACGTTGTACTCATCCAGAGACAATCCGAGTTTCTTGCTGCTGTGCAGCTTGCCTTTTACGGAATCGCAGATAGAGGCAACGGTGCGGATGAAGTTGTCCAGATCCATGGTGGAAGCGAGGAAATCCGGCGTGTCGTTATGCGGGTTTCCGTAATAGCGGTGGAGCGAAACATAGTCCACGTTCTCGTAGCATTCGGAGAGTACGGTGTACTCCCACGAACCGAAAGTGGGCATTTCCGATGAGGATGAACCGCACGCGACCAGTTCGATCGTATCGTCGGTCCACTTCATCATCTTCGCTGCCTCATTGGCTATCCGACCGTACTCCAGAGCGGTCTTGTGCCCTGTCTGCCAGGGACCGTCCATCTCATTGCCGAGACACCACAGTTTGATGTCGAACGGATCTTTTGCACCGTTCTGGATACGAAGGTCGCTCCAGGCGCTGCCGCCCCTGTGATTGGCATATTCCACCAACGCTTGTGCATCTGCAGGTCCGCGGGTCCCCAGGTTCACCGCGTACATCACGTCAGTCTTCGCTTTCTTCGCCCAGGAGGCGAATTCATGCAGACCGAAGGTATTGGGCTCTGTGGTCTTCCATGCGAGATCCAGCCGCTTTGGTCTTTTTTCTGCCGGACCGACGGAGTCTTCCCAGCGGAAGCCGGATACGAAATTGCCTCCGGGGTACCGTACGATGGGCACTTTCAGTTCCCGTACAAGTTCCAGCACATCGGTGCGGAAGCCCTCCCGGTCCGCTGCCGGATGCCCGGGTTCATAGATGCCGGTATAGACGCAGCGTCCCAGATGTTCCACAAAAGACCCATAGATCCTGGGGTCGATTTTTGCAATCGCATAATCTTTGTCGAGGATCAGTTTTGCTTTTTTCATCACATTCTCCTTCTTCGGATCGGTCGGCGTCCGTATAGTTCTGATTTTATTGTACCTGAATCCGAACATCATTTCTTCTGGAAAATGCGTAAAAATACGATTGTTTTTTATTTGGACAACAGTTGTTTGACACTGAAAGTCAAACTGTAAGAGGATGAAGGAACTGCAGATGCCATAGGCGATAATCCTTTATTTTCTCGGTGATAATACGTTACAATACATTATAGAATCAGTGATCGGCAGGACAGTCTGCAACAGGAGGAAAAAGGACATGAAACAATATGGTGGATTCTATCTGCTGCTGGCTGCTGTATTTTGGGGAAGCGGATTCGTTTCCCAGAGTTACGCGCTTCGGGTCCTGCCTCCGCTTGCTCTGGTTCTTCTGCGCTATGTCACTGCGTCACTCGCTCTGCTTCCGGTCGCGTTTGTCTCTGTACGGGGCAGGACAGATAAGAACAGGATCTTCATGGATTGCGCAAGGACCGGTCTGATCTGCGGCATCCCCATGTCTGTGGCGATGATCCTTCAGCAGACTGGGTTGGGGGATACTGGGGCAGGAAAGGGCGCTTTTCTTTCATCGCTGTACGTGGTGTTTGCTCCGCTTATCGGCATTATCCTGAAAAAATCGGTCTCAGAACGGGTCTGGGCAGCTGTCGGCCTTTCCGTGGCAGGATCGTTTCTTCTTTGCGTGAAGGAAGGATTCAGTCTGTCACGGGGAGATATCCTAGTGATCCTATGCGCTGTACTCTTCGCGATCCAGATCCATGTCTATGAGCGCGTCGGTGATAATGGATTTCCGCTGGTCCACTCATTCTTCACGGAACTGACGACCTGTGTGGTGGCATTCGTCCTGATGCTGATTGGGAAACAAGTCCCGACCTGGCAGCAGATCGTTTCCGCAGCCCTTCCGGTCCTTTATACGGGTCTGTTCCCGGGAAGTGTTGCGGATACCTGCGCGATTCTCGGCCAGCGCAGCACCTCCGCTTCCGTCGCTGCACTCCTGATGAGCCTTGAATCTGTGTCCGGTGCGCTGTTTGGTGTACTGATCTTGCACGAGACAATGACGGTACGGGAGATCATCGGATGTGTGCTGATTTTTTCGGGCGTGCTGCTCGTCCAGCTGGAACCGAAGAAAAATGAATGAAGATGCAGTGCTGATGATACAGAAACGGCCGGGTAATTCCCGGCAGTTTTTATATAAAAATATTTAAAAGGTTTCCTGTCAGGCGACTTGACTGCAGGATCTCATATGTACAATAAAATCAGAAGAGAAAAGAAAATCGTGCAGAGAAGGATGTGGAGGTACAGAGAATATGACAATGGATAATTTCCTTCGGTTTCTTCAGCAATTGCTGACGATGGCGGATCCAGCAGATCCGGACCTCGTGGAAAAAGCGGAGAACGCACTTCGTGTTGTTGTGGATCTTGTCCGGTCTTCCCACAAGGTGGACACACAAACCGCGTTTCTTATGGATTGTGCCATCAATCAGTTCCGTCATCTCCTCAGATTCAGGGACGAATTTGCGGGAGTCAGAGGAAAACCGATGCTCAATGAACAGCGTCGCAGAAGGCTCCGTCTGGCGCTGAGACCGGGGTGCTGAGATGACTGCGATCAGACTGGGCGGCAGAGAGATCCCTGTCAAGGATTACGATTGCAGCGACGGAAGCGGATATCTCCCGAAAGCGGAGAGCAAGCTGAGCCTGTATGTGGATCTCACGGACGTATGCAACGGCAATTGTCCGTTCTGCATCAACCCGGGCAGAAAAGAAGGGGGCTCCCCGTTCTCGATAGATCGGTTCCGCCATGTGCTGGAACAGATCCGGGAACATGTAAGCAGCGTCAGCCTGACCGGCGGAGAACCGCTGCTTCATCCCGGACTCGCGGACGCGGCGATGGAGGAGATCCTGCAGGTCTTCGGGCACAGTATTGAGATTGATTTGGTGACGAACGGATCCGATCTCAACGCGATCAGAAATCTGAAACATCTGGCGGATCTGGATTCCGTCCATATCAGCAGGCACAGGATCGACGACGATGAGAACAGCCGGATCATGGGTATCCGAACCGCCGGATGGGATGAGATAGAGAGTTTGATCAGTTCCATGGATGATCCCGGCAAGATCGTGCTTAACTGTGTCCTGATGAAGGAGGGCGTCGATTCAGCGGAGCAAGCAGCGGCGTATCTGGAAAAAGCGGCTGCGGCAGGCGTGCAGAACGTCAGTTTCATCGGCATGAGCGTGTGCAACGATTTCTGCAGACAGCACTACGCGGACCCGCATATGCTGTTGCAGGCTGAAGACGTCAGGTTCCACTTTTGGAACCGGTACTATGATCACGATTTCTGCAGCTGTTCCAGCGGCAGCTATGAAGCTGCTGCACGCGGTATCCGGTTTTATTTCCGTTGTATGGGAACCGGAAGCCCGCCATACGCAAGACAGCTCGTCTATACGGAAGACAACCGCCTTTTTGCCGGATTCGGAGGCGAGGAGATATTGCTGTGAAACCTTACAGGATCGGGATGTACGGCGGGAAGTTCCTGCCGTTCCATCTGGGACACCGCTACTGCGTCGAGACGGCAGCGAAGGAATGCGAGACCGTCTATGTCATCCTGTTTTTGAACGGTGCGGATGAAGAAAAAATCCGTAAGCAATATCCGCAGGAATGGCTCAGCGGGGAAGAACGGATCCGGAAGATGGAACAGATGTGCAGCGAACTCAGCGGACTGGCAAGGATCATCCCTGCCGTGATCGACACTTCCGATCTGCGCCTGCCGGACGGGGAAGAGGACTGGGATGCGGAAACGCCGTTGGTCCGGCAGCTGCTGGGCGACCGGCTGGACGCCGTCTACAGCAGCGAACCGCATTACGGGGAATATTTCAGCCGCGCTTATCCCGAAGCAGTGCACCGTCTTGTCGATGTGAAACGGATCCGCTATCCCATAAGCGGGACGCAGATCCGGGAAATGAAAGAGGAAGGAGAACGGAGAAAATGGATGATCTGAAAATGGAGAACCTGAAGAAAAGCTTTCTGGAACTGAAATGGTATGAGATCCTGATGGGCGCGATCATGGTGTTCATTGCCGCCAGGGCGATGGTGCTCGGTTTCACGCAAGGCTCTTCGGACGGCAACCCCGCATGGCTGACCGTCATCAACTTCATCAGCGCAGTCT
>CAMKDB010000137.1 GCA_946411155.1 uncultured Faecalibacterium sp. | reverse complement strand
AAGGGATTGGCATTTCAGACGTGTGCTCTTCAATGTATACCGGCTGATCACCACCACCTCATCCGCTTCATGGATCATTCTTCCCATGTCCCCATATCCGTCACGAATGACACATTGTCCGGGGGTTCTGTTCCAGCACCCGAAACAGCCGGCACAAGGCCTGATCGTGCCATTGTCACTGATCACTGCACAATCGGGATAATCATCGGCGATCTGCTGCCATCTTTCCTGATCCAGGTCATGTATCACCAAAATCATCAGTTCCGTAAAGCAATCCGTTTCCGGATCGATCCTCCATCCATTCTTACTACTATCCACTATATACAGAAAAAGAAGGGATTGGCAAGAAATGCCAATCCCTTCTTTTGAATTGTTATCAGCTTTTACTCAGCGCGGAACATGAAGGTGACAACCTGTCCCCTGGTGCACGGATCATCCGAACCGAACTTATCCGTTCCGGAATATCCGGTAGTAATGTTATTGCTTGCCGCCCACATGACAGCGTCATAATAGTAGGCACCTTTCTTGACGTCACTGAACTTCTTCGAGGAAGAAACCATCGGTTCACCTGCATTCCGCCACAGGAACGTAACGATCTGTGCCCTGGTGCAGGGATCTTCAGGCCCGAAATTACCGCTCGGCTTCCCGTTGCTGTTCATGTAACCGGTTGTGATGCCGTTCTGAGCTGCCCATGTTACAGCATCGTAATAGTAAGCGCCGCTCTTGACATCCTTGAATGTCGTTGCGGCAGTGGCCGTAACTTTCGGACAACCTGCAGCTCTCCACATGAACGTCACGATCTGTCCACGCGTACAGGTCGCACCGGGCTTGAAATATCCGGTCAGCTGTCCGTTTTTATCCGTAAAGCCGGTCGTGATACCTTTTTCAACAGCCCAGTATACAGGAGCATAGAAGTAATCGGACTCTTTGGTGACGTCGATGAACTCGACCATCACTTCAAATTCACCGTAAGCTTCTCCGCTGATATCATAGATCGGTCCGCTGGTCTCATCGGAATAGAAGTTCTTCGCGGTCAAAGTCGTTTCAACAAGACTGGTTCCCGCATTCTTATTCAGCTGAACGCCGACCTTGCGTTTTCCGAGTTCTTTGACATTGACATCATAGATCACGGTATACTCTGAAGGTTTCAGCTCAACCCCGTTCAGGGAGACCTTCATCGCAGAGGTATCAGGAGTCTTACCGATGACCGTCTTTTTCGGAGCGTTCACAATCGTCAGCGAGGCTTCTTCCGGTATTGGCTGGACGTTGAGATCCGGCAGTTCCTGAGAAGCAAGATATGCGCGGTAGGCCTGAAGATTGGTACCGGATTCATCCGCATATACGGTAGTCACGTTCTGGGCAGGAATTGCTGCAAGCTGAACTACCTCTTCATGGGGGTATTGGTTATCCGCATGGAGCGTCTCGATAACGGGATCACCGGCAATGATCAGAGAGACCTTGCCATCCGAAGTATGACCAGCATCGCCGAAAGACTGAGGATGAAGCGTGGAGAAACCGGCGGGTTCTTCGACTTCAGCCAAAGTATGATCGGCAAACGCGTCGTCTTCGATCAGCGTTACACTCTCAGGAATATAGACCATAGCGTTTTTCAGGGCATCCTTGAAAGCGCCCCAGCCAATCGTCTCAAGCGTTTCGGGCAAAGACACAGACTGCAGATTCTTGCATCCGACAAAGGTGAACGGTCTGATCTCAGTAACACCATCTTCTATGACGACTTTATCCAGATTCAGGCAATCCTCAAACACATAGTCCCCGTATTCAACGCCGTTCATCAGAACAGCCTCTTCCAGACCGGACGCCTCGAAGGCTCCCTTCCCGATATACTTCAGTGCGGAAGGATAGCTCAGATTAACATGTCTGAGTGAAAGAACACCCTGGAAAGCCTCATTAGGAATTGCCTCTATGGGACAGAGAATGTTTACCGTCTCAATACTGGTCAGCATTTTGAACGGGCAGTATGTATTATTGTAATAATCGATTACTTCGGGATAAACGTAAATGTTCAGCGTGACCGGTTTCGTTATATGCCCGGAATAATCCCTTGAGAAAAACTCCCCTATAGAATCACTCGACGGAATGTAATAAGTCGGACCGCCCTGTGAGGAAAGCTCATATGGATCATTCAGGGCTGCAAAGAGCTGAGAAGAAGTTATCGCTCTCGGGCATCTCCAGTTGATCGTTTTGAGTTTGGGCATATTTGCAAATGCCATGCCGGAATAGTATTGGAGCGACTCCGGAATTGTCACCTCGACCATCGGCGTACCATAGAAGGCACGGTATGAGACTTCTTCGATCGAACTGTCAGCGAGAATATCCTGAGAAAGCTTCGTACAGCCCTCAAATGCGTTCGCCCTGATAATTTTGACTCCGGAACCAAGCTTCACAGATGAAAGATTCGTACAGTTATAGAAAGCGCGGAACGGGATGATGGAATAAGAATCCTCACCGAAGACAACTTCCTTCACATTGCTGTTGGCAAATTGCTGTTCACCTGTATAGATATAACCGGAGTTATAATATCCAGTTTCAACGAAATCGACAAACGAGAGATCCAGCGTAACATTTCCCTTCGGGCTAAAAGAATTCCGGAACGCATAGGATTTGACATGTCCGGGTTTCAGCTCGAATTTCGTGATCTTCGGGCAATTCTCAAATGCGCTGAGGCCGATTCCGGTACCCGTAGCTTTCGTCGAATTTACAAGGGTTAGATTCGGGCAATCAGTAAAGCATCTGCAGCAGATATAGGCATCGGTATTTTCACCGAATGTGATCTCATAAACACCGCTGTTTGCAAAGATCTTCTCTTTGTTTCCCATCTCTCCAAGTGAGGCGTTCGTGAGGTCAACAGCGACTTTACTCTTCGGGTCGAAAGCATTGAGGAATGCATAACTTTCAACACGCCCAAGTTTCGGTTCAAACTTGGAGATCTTATTACATCCCTCAAACGTGTACGTACCGATATTGAACACTTTATCCGTAACAGATTTCACTTCCGTCAGATTCGGGCAGTGATAGAAACATTTGTGGCAGACATAATTTCCGGTGTTATCTCCGAAAGTAACAGAATAAATCCCGCTTTCGGCAAATGTCTCTGTACCGCCGAGATAAGTTGCCTGACTGAGATCAACTGCGACTTTGCTCTTCGGATCAAACGCTTTATAAAATGCAAAGCTTTCGGTATAACCGGGTTTGAGCGTAAATACAGAAATCTTATTGCAGCCTTCAAAAGCACAGGTACCGATATCAAACGCATTGTCGGTGTTAGATACCACTTCAGTCAGGTTTGTGCAATACGCGAAGGTCATATGCGGAACAAACGGAGAAGAATTGTTTCCGAATATGACTTTCTTCAGGCCGCTGTAAGCAAAGACAGCATTAATATTGCTCATCTGCCCGCCGTAATACTTCGTATTGGACAGATCAGCGACAACGGAGGCAGCAGGATCAAATGCACCGGTGAACGCGCAGGACTGCAATTCCCCAACTTTTGTAAAGTCGAAGGACTGCAGTTTGCTGCATTTGGCAAACGCGGCATATCCGACACGGCCTACCTTCAGAGATTTCGCCATGGTGACAGTTTTCAGATTCTTGCAGTTATAGAAGCAGAACATCGGGATCGTAGCCGGAGTCGGTTTCGGTCCGTAATAGTTCGCCGGCAGGAAGTCGTACTTCGGTGCTCTAAGATTCGCAGGAAGATTGATCTCCGTCACGCCGCTGTTCATAAACGCCATCATGCCGATATGCTCAACACTGCTGGGCAGCGTTACCTTCTTAACGCCCTTACACTCGAGAAAAGCACCGGCAAGGATGCAGACAGTTCCCTTCTTTACAGTGAAATCTCCCTGATAAGAAGGATCCACACGCACCAGACACTTTCCGGCATAATATGCACCGTTCACATAGTGAGAGGAGATAAACGACGGCATCTCCAGTCCGGACTGATCCATAGCATAAAATGTCGAGTTGGAAGTACCAGAGCCGGTGAAAACAGCATTATTGATCAAATTGGCTCCGGACGATCTCGTACTGGGTCCGAATTCACTAGTCGGAACACCGCCATACGGAACTTGTAAAGGCTGAAAAAGATTTCCTATGATCTCTCTCAGCGTTTCAGGGAAAACAATTTCACTGACTTTTGAAAGCGTGTCAGGTGAGACATTATTGCTGTATGTGGTAACAGTAACTCCTTCATATGCGGCAGGAACCACTACAGTGACACCCGTACCGGTAACTTCGTTCAGCATCGCCCAGTAAGTACCATCAGTACGGAGAACATATTGCAGCTCATAGCCCGGATCTTCCTCATCATCCTGAGTATCAGAAACAGGATCCTGCGCAACAGCTTCGGGCGATACCGATTCGCTCCAGTCTTCATCTACCGGCTCCGATAGCAGTTCCTCATCAATGATCTCCTCTAAAAGAGGTACGTCTTCAGATACCTCAGGTTCCTGATACTGCTCTGAAGGCTGTCCGGATTCTTCAGGTTCCTCCTGGATCTCCGCAGCAGGTTCTTCAGAATAGTCTACTTCTGGTTCCTGCGGAGCAGGATCAGATTCTTCTGTTCCGGGATCAGTGAGTTCCTCACCATCATCATCCGGAAGTTCATCGACGACAGGCAGCATCTCGCCAACAGGCGCAGCGTCTTCAGCAAAGACAGGCGCAGCAAACGAGAACAGCATCGTCAGGACCAATAACAAACTCAGTCCTTTCATATTCAACTCCTTTTCTAGATTTACCCACAGACATAAAACAAAAATAAAAGAACACCACAAAAAAACGTGTAACGGATCTTTGCTGTGTCTATGTAAATGAGTATTGTTATTTATAAATATACTGATAATTCAATGTTATTTCAACATTTTTCTCCCCCCAAAAAAATAGGC
>CAMKDB010000136.1 GCA_946411155.1 uncultured Faecalibacterium sp. | reverse complement strand
TTATTTCATCTTTTTCTATTTTCACGTAATCCTCCCCGCAAACTGCGATTTGGCGCTGAAACAATCAGACCATCCGCCATAGAGGGAATGGCCGCGCTCTCAGTCTTTTTCTATATTTCTGATATGTCGCTCAGTCTGCCCGCATGATTCGCGGATGAACACATTGACCTTATACTTTCTTTAAGGCTTCTGCGATCTTTCCCTCGTTATCGAGTCCGGAAGACGGCATTGCGAAAGCGAAGTGCTGTTTCCCGTCCACCGTGAACTTTTTCATGCCCCAGAGGAGACTGCGGATCTCCATATCGTTTGTTTCCTTGTCCCTTCTGAACCGGTACGGGATCATGCCGGCGATAAGCGCGCAGAGGACGATCCCCCATACGAGTCTTTTCCTGTTTTTCTTTCTGCCCATCTCAGTGCCTCCTTGATATGTTGTTTATCTTTTGTTTTATGTACCCCTTATCCTCTTCGGTATCTGTCCGCCCCGTTGTCAGCCGGCGATATCATATTCCATTTCCTCACCAGTCTCCCGGATCGTCACGGAGATCTTGCCGCGTGCGTGGTCGATGGTATAGCTCTCGGCGAGCCAGTATTTCTCAAACCGCCGGTCACCCGCGGCGTACCGGGACGGATCCGGCAGATCCGAATCCGCGTAGGTGAAACCGTCCGCGGGGAGATCCCCGTAATACGCGCGCTGGACGTCGTCCAGTCCGAAGAAGAACAGCGCGTCCGGGTAGTTCACGGCAAAGGTCGGGTCGATATGGTACCACTTCCCGTCCAGTTCGACCAGCGCCCAGTCGTGCGCCATGCTCTTGTCCGCGCTGAGCCCGGAACAGGGGATCGCCTCAATCCCCACCTGCAGCAGGTAATAGATATATTCGCCGGCGATCTCCTGACAGATCCCGGTATCCTCCATCACGGCGCGGTAAGAACCGATACTCAGGGAGTCGTCCAGCGTCGTTTCGTAGTCGTAGGTATCCTTCCGTGCCACCGCGGTGTACAGTTCCATCGCCTTGACCGGGTCCGGCTCGTCATACGGGACCGCCGCGGAGATCACTTCCGTCACCTTTTCCCGGAACGATGAGATCTTCTCCTCCAGTTCGGATCCCTCATACAGATACGCCAGCGTACAGACGCCCTGCGCCACGGTGGATCTGTCCCTGTCCACCACCGCTCCCGCGAGCGGGAAGCAGTAATTGGATACGGACAGAAACAGGAAAAAGCGTTCTCCGGAACTGCACGGAAACGAAGAGGAGCCGGACAGGACGGCGTCACAGAATGCGAAGTACTCTTCCCGGAACGATTCCCCGTAGATCTCCGCGTATCCCCCGGACAGCACGTGCGGCCGGAAGGTGTACCGGAATTCTTCCGGAAGACTTTCTTCATCGGGGAGTTCAGCCCAGCCCGCAGAGACGGATCCGTCCGCCTCCGCCGGGATCTCCGTCCCCGCCTCTGCCGCGGCGTTTTCCCCGCACCCCGTGAACAATATCAGAATGACGGCCGCCAGTAGAATCAGGGCGGTATTTTTTCTGTGTTTGTGCATATCAGCCCACCAGATCGATGCCAGTGAAGGCACCGTTCTCATCCACGGAGACGACGATGCTGTGCCCGCCGAAGGGATCGCCGCCGTCGAACCAGACGCCCGCTTCCCCGTCCGCGCCGATCATCAGGCTGGGAAGGCCGATACGCTGTTCGAATCCTTCCCGCTCGTATTCGCCGTCTTCCAGCCAGTCCCAGAGGGTCTCGTCCGCGGCGATATACGCCCGGACAGCGGCGTCGAAGCGCGCCGGATCCGCGCAGATCCGCTCCAGCTGGCGCAGGGCTCTCCCCGCGTCCGTCTTTCCTTCCTCGACATCCAGATACACGGAGATCTTCTCCCCGTGCCAGTCGGTCTCGCCCCGGTACTCGTCATAGTCCCGGTCCAGTTCGAAGGTGCCGAGATCCGTTTCCATCGTCACCGGCTTCCGGTATTCCTCCGCGATCGCCTGAAGCCGGGGATCCTCCGCTTTTCCGAGGACCTTCACGATCATGTGATCCGTGGGTCTGTCCTTGTTCTCCCGGACACGGATGCGGTACACGCCCAGCGGGCTGAAGTCCGGCTTGCGGACGAACAGACCCGGTCTGTACATACACCGGATGCCTCCCGGTCCGTCATGGAGCTCGCCGGTACCGCACTCGACCCATGCGATGACGCGCGTGCCGTTGAGGCAGTACGCGCCGACCTTGCTCGGGTGACCCATGCTTTTTTTCACAAGAAACAGTTTTTCTTTGATCTCAGGAAGGAAGGACGCCTCGAACGAGGCTTTCGGATCCTTTTGATTCTGAGCCATCAGTGATTCCTCCGGTACCTAAAACTTCTTCAGTTCGTGCCAGCCTTCCGGGACGAAGTCGTCGTAATAATTCCGGGTCCCGAAGTGGGTCGTGCTGTCCAGATTGCTCTCGAAAACGCGGTCCGCCTGGTTGGAATACTCCACCGTCGTGCCGTCGTTCCTGCCGTACGTGTCGACGCCCATAATGGACTCGTGGCGTCCCCGCTGGATGCGGTCGTCCAAGGACTCTCCCGCCATGCTCTGCGGACCCGTCAGGATCCTGGCGTCGTTCTGCTGTATCTGTGCGAAAAGTCCGTTGTGGAACTGATCCAGATCCTGATGGATGGACTGGGTGAGCCGGTCCATGGCGGCAAACTGCTGTTGCTGCTGAGAGAAGGCGATGTTCCACATCTGCTGGTTCTGCATGGTTTCCATCTGCGCACGCTGCAGCTGATACTGATCGACCTGCTGCCGGAACTGTTTCAGTTCCGCCTTGAGCTCCGGCACCTTCCGGAAGTTTTCGATGAATTCCATGAAGACCCTGAGATCCTCTTTCCTGTCCGAACGCAAAGTGAAGAGGAACGGGACGGTCCATTCACAGCTGGACGTCACGATCCAGGGGCTGTCCCCCGCCTGTCCGAAGGGTTCTCCGGTGATGTTCTCGGTGACGCCCTGCCGCTGGACGACGTCCACTTCCATGCCGGTGCGGGCGAGGCAAACGGCGGTAACGTCGTTCTCCGTCCCGTACACGGCCATCGCGCCGTCGAAAAGGTAGTTCCGGATATCGTTCCCCACGGGGACCATCTGGAAGGAGGCGAGGATCTGCACATTGGAAACGAACGCGTCCACGATATCCCTGAACTCCTCCAGCACTTCCGAACGGACGCTGTCCGGCAGCGCGAATACGCTCACCGCCTGGAGCCTTTTGCCCGAGACGGAGGCCGCCGCGCTGTCCAGATCCTCCTGCAGGGACGGAACGCCTCCGCAGTACCTCGCGCCGTTCGGCGCCTGGGTGCCGGTCTGCGGCGCCGGGCTGAAGCCGAAGGGACTCTGGAACCGCTTCTTCTCGTATACGTAGGAACCGCCTGTCTGATACGTGATGCGGCAGCCGTTCCTTTCCGCGGCGAGTTCGAAACAGACTCTGCTGTTGTCCGGATAGTTCCGGACATCCTTTGCCGCCCTGACCGCGAAGTCCTCCGGGAGCACGCTCTCAAAGAGCCGCTGTCCGGTCTGTGAATCGCTGATGATCATCTGTCTTCCGTCCTTTCCCTACTGTTACTGCGTTACTCCGTCTCCCGGCTCCTGTGTGCCGCCGGAAGCTTCCTCCCGCTGTTTCCGTTTTCTTCTGCGCTGTTCCCGGTTGTTCTTCTCCGATTCGAACAGCTCCACCGCGGCGTCGGTGAGTTCGTCCGGCCAGACCTTTCCCGACCCGTGCGCCCTCGCCCAGGGGCAGAGCGCCCTGTATTCGTCGTCGAAGACGACGGTGTAGGGCGGGCCGCAGCGGTCGTCGACGGACATATACAGATGCCGTCCCTCGTACATGATGCTGCCGGCCTCGCCTTCGGTCATCGTCTCGTCCAGACTGTCGAACTGTTCTTCCGTCAGTTCGTACAGATGGTACGCCATGATCCCGCCGTATTCGCCGAAATACCGTCCGGTGCTTTCGTCATGACAGGCTTTCCACCCGGATCCTTCTTTAAATCTCATCCTTTTCTCCTTCTACGTCCCTCAGTCCTCATAAACGACGATGACGTCCACGTTCTCGATCCTGCCGCCCAGCGCACGGTTGCCGAAGCCGTTGCCCGCGCTGTAATCCGTGCAGGCGCTGAATTCGATCTGCAGGACCATCCCCTCCACCCATCCGAGCTTCTTCCCGATGGGCCGCCCGAAGAGTGTGCTGTGCGGATGGTATTCTGTCACCGACCCGTCCAGGTCGATGAAGTACGTTCCTTCGGTGAATCCCACCGTGAGCTCCGCGCCGTCCGGAAAGACGGTATTGTCCATCGGGTCGCAGATCCGGACCCGGAGACCGTCCTTTTCCCAGCGGATGAGGTTTGCCCGGAATTCCTGCGGCGCGTCCAGCGGACGCATCCCTTCCCCGTCGAAATACAGGGTACAGAGCGTATCCTCCTGTTCCTCTCCGCGGACGGTCACGCAGACGCGGTCTTCCCGCCACTCTACGATGAAATTCTCCGTATCCGGGTTCTTCCCGTCGTTGTGCAGGGTGACGTCCATGGAGCCGGTCCGCCTGCCGTCCCTGCTGAGCACCAGCCTGCAGTCGCTCGTGCCGAACGGGAATCCCGGTTCCCCCACGTGATAGATGACCAGCCTGTACGGCTCCCGGTCGTACACGCCGATCTCCTTGGGTTCGTATTCCGTTTTATAGATCAGGAATCCCGCCGCGGTGAGAAACAGCAGCAGGATGCCGCGCAGCACGGCAAGGACCGCGTTCCGTTTTTTATGATCGATCTGCTCCGCGTGGGTCTTCGCGTACCGCTTCTCCAGGATGAGAAGAAGCGGGCAAAGCACGATCAACAGGAGAAGGATCAGAAAGATCTTCATCATATATTATCTCTTCACCTCTTGTAAGGGTCCTGCTCCCAACACCAAGCTGATGATACTTCCGACGCAAAGTGGGGATGTTCTTTATTTCTTTATATTGCCCGTGAATCTCCAATGCTGGTTTTCCCTGGAATTGAAAC
>CAMKDB010000135.1 GCA_946411155.1 uncultured Faecalibacterium sp. | reverse complement strand
GAAAAAGACACCGAGACGATCCGGGCAGGATTGAGCGAGATCATATCCTATGTACATCAGACCTGGAACTGTCCGCTGGTTTTCTTCACATCCTGCCGCTTCGTCAACGACCGATATGACGCGATGGTGGCACTTCTACATGAACTTACTGATTCCACGACTGTAGGGGTTCTCGATCTGTGGAACAACAAGAACTTCAATACAATATCCAAAGCCGAACGGAAACTGTATATGGCGGATTCGATCCATCCTACGATGGCGGGATACCGCGATTGGTGGGGACCGGAACTGGAACGGCAGCTGAGAAATTACCTTCGGAAGAGGAACCTTTGATTTTTTAACAGAAAACAAGAATGCGGAGCGGGTCTGACCCGTTCCGCATTCTGATTTAGGAAACTGATATTTGAATCCGGCTGAATAATCAGCAGATGATTCGATTACGCAGTGACAGCGGAGAAGTTGATGGTCGCCGCCTCAAAGATCGCGTTCAGCTCATCAAGGGTCTTGCCATAGGCAGAAGTGACCGTGAGTTTTCCTGCAAGAACATCTTCAGTGATCTTGTCTGCGATTGCGAGAGCGTCAGCATTCGCGTTTGCACGGAAGAAGTCGTTGTCGGCTGCGCCGGCTGCACCTTCGGCAATACCATAAAGCTGAGTGCCGAGGACAGGAGTTCCGCCGTTGATGATGGTCTTGACCAGGTCATAAACAGGCTGAGCAACTTTCTTCAGAGAAGAAGTCAGAATGACGCTTGCCTTGTCTTCCTTGTCGTTGGCCATGAATACTGCATACTGGTCGGAGTCAACACCGATATCCCAAACAGTATCATCACCAGCCTCACGAAGCTCAAGAACTGCCTCGATAACGCCGTCGCCGGACTGGCCAGCAACACCGTGCATGATGTCAGCTTTGTAGTTGTTGTAAAGGCTCTTCGTCAGCTCTTTTGCCTTGGCAGGATCGCTCCAGGGGGAGGAACCGGCAACCCAGGAATAAGCAGTGGAAGCATTGGGGTCAGCGTACTTAACGCCCTCTACCCAGCCAACGAGGAAGTCATACAGACCGGTGTTCTCCTGGCCGCCGACCCAGCCGGTGACCTTAGTCTTGGACTGCAGAGCGGCAATAGCGCCGGTGACAAAGTCAGACTCGTTCGCACCGAAAACAACAGCCAGAACGTTATCGTTCGGGACATAGGAGGTATCGGTGTTGTCATAGAGGAAGAAAATGGTGTCCGGATAGTCCTTGGATTCTGCGTCGAGCAGAGCGCGGATATCTGAACTGTAGCCGGATACGACGATGTCATAACCGTTCTGTGCAGCCTCGCGGACGCCATTGATAACGCCGTCTTCACCGACCTGCTGGCAGTCATAGGTGATGCCGAAGTCACGCTGAGCCTCTTTCAGACCCGTATCGCAGGAGTCAGCAAAAGAGTTGTCGCCGAGAGCAGATACGACGTAGCATACTCTCAGGTCGCTGGTTGCGTTCCCGCCATTGTTTCCTGAACCCTCAGAGCCGCACGCGACAAGAGAGAGGGCAAGAACAAGGACGAGAACCACAGAAAGGAACTTTTTCATTTTTGTTCTCCTTTTTTTTGCTTGTTCGAAATTGGTTGATAAATGAAGGATAAGTATCCTGTATTTCTCATTATAATTTCGGGTCTGTTGATGAACAAGGACACATGTCCATAAAAAAGACGTGGAGATTATTTAGTATATGAATTATTAACATTGCTGAACCGAAAATCCGGCTGAATCTGGTTCTCTGAACACCCTTATGCGTATCGATCGAAAGTACGGAAAATCAGAATCTGTATCCAGGAGGAGAAAGAGAAGAAATTGAATGCCGGAGCGGAGGAGCGTATACTTGAAGCAGTTTGATTATCAACTATTTATTTGGATCCGGAGGACATAAAAATGAAAGAAGTCAAAAAGATCATAGCGGCTCTGGCTGTGGTCGTTCTCAGTCTGGGAATCGGCCATTTTACAGGACTCAGTCTGGGCGAGTTTATGGGAAATATGGAATTCAATGTTCTGTCGCTGCTGAAAGTTCTGGCGGTCGTAGGTATGCTGATGGCTGTGAAATCCATTCTCAAACTCTGCCTAGGAACGATCCGGAAGGAGAGCACATGGCTCACGATCCTGCGCAGTCTTTTGGATTATGCTGCAGTTATCCTCGCCGTCATCTGGTCTCTGAGGATCCTAGGGGCGGATATCAACGGGATCATCGCCGGACTCGGGATCTTAGGCCTGGTTGTCGGTATGTCTGCAACGGATTTGATCAATGATCTTCTGACGGGTTTGTTTCTGCTGTTTGAGCAGGAGTATAAGGTTGGGGATATCATCGAGGTCAACGGTTTCACCGGCAAAGTGACCGAGATGGGTGTACGCACAACCTGTATAACCGATAACGGGGGAAATGAAAAGATCATCAATAACTCCTCCATGAAGAACATCCTTAACCGCTCTTCTTATGCGTCCGTCGCGGTCGTCGACGTTACCGTGCCTGTTGAAAAGATGAAGAAGGCAATGGCGTTGGAACTCGAAGGAACACGCTGCCTTGGTGTGGAAAAGATGGGCGGAAAAGAAGTGACGCTCCGTTTTGTGCGTGAGTGTGATGAGAAAGATGTTTACGATACCCGCAGGGCGATGAATCTCGAACTGCTGGAGGCGCTGCAGAAGATTGAGGTGCTCTGAAATGGCAGATTATACCCGGTTGGAATTTTCCGAACTGCCGGATGAGTTCAACGGACAGCAGGCAAAATCCGAGCCGGAAGCGGAAGAGCGGAAGAAACGCTGGAACTGGATCGCTGCTGCAGCTGCCGTTCTTGTGATTCTGCCGATGGTGCTTCCCGGATTCCTGCGGCCGTCAGGCCCTCCTCCCGAGCCTGTTGTGATCCTGGATCCGGAACCCGATCCGGGACCGGTCCCCGTTCCCGAACCGGAACCTGAACCGGAGCCCGAACCGGAGCCTGGAGGCGAACATCCGGATTACGACATTGTTGGTGTATGGCATTTCGAGGACGAGGTCTATTTCTTCTCTCTGGACGGAGGCGGCTTCTATAACGCCGGAACGTTCTATGACCGCGTAAGCTGGCAGGAAGCAGGAAAAGATTATTCCTATTGTGGCGGAGGAGTCACAGGATTCGACTTCTTCGATACCGAGACGGTCAATTTCAATGGGACTACCAGACCGGGAGACGGGGGGCTTTATCTGCTTTCCAATGTCACCGGGCAAGAAGAATTGTTTACGCCCATGCAGTCCACGAACCTTCCTGAAGGATATCCGGATTATGCGTCTCAGCCGATGGAAGATACAGTTTTGGGTTATTGGATGCTGGATCATACCGTCGAGAATCCGGATGCGGTCAGTGTGTTCTCGTATTATCTGGAACTTGCTGAAGGCAACAAAGGCATGATCGATATGAGATCCTACGACGGAGAATACTCTTCCTATATCTTCGTGAATTATAAGATAGATCCCGAGGAGCCGTACAAGATCACTCTGACAGCGCTGGAAGGCGGTCCGATCTTCTTTGAGTTCTATGAAGACGGTTATCATGCGACCTTTGAGAAAGAAGAGCTCATCGTGTACTACTATGTCGACAGCGAAGGTGAAGCGCTCCTTTTCCGTGACTACAGCGGAGGCAGTGTGATGCGCAAGGAGACCGATTATTGATGTAATACCAGGAACGGCGGAAAACAGTTTCCGCCGTTCTGCTTCCGGTTTGACCTTTTTCCGCTGATTGGATACACTTTTTTAAAAGAAGAGATGGAGGTCAGTGCTATGAACAGATATTTGAGAAAATGGATGTCTTTCGTTGCTGTGTTCCTGCTGTGTGCTTGCATTTTGTCTGCGTGCGGAACGCATCCGGAACCAGTGCCGGATCCGGTGCCGTCACCGGTACAGAATCCTGATTCCGGGACAGACCAGGGACAGGTCACGGATGACACTTGCCTGATTCCTTTTCCGCTCTCTTATTCGTGTAAAAATGATAAAAAGACTTTCTCCAGTCCCTGGTATACGCTCTACGGTTACGTGGACCCTCAGGGAAAATGGGTTTTGGAACCGAAATACAATTATGTTGCTCCCTTTACGCCCAATGGTACTGCGGTCGTCGGCGTTTTTGACCCGGATGTACCGGAAAACAAGGACGAATATCAGTACAATGACGTATTTCTTTATGGGATCATCGATCGTCAGGGCAACTATCTTCTCGAGCCGCAGCGGTACGTCGTCTTCTGGCAGAGCCAGAACGGCCTGATCACGTATCAGCGTGGATTTGATGAACTGATGGGCGTTCTCGATGCTTCCGGGCATACGATTCTGGAGCCGACGTATCCTGATATCCGGGCGTTTGAAAACGGTTATGCTGTTATTTATACGGAGGATTGGCGCTGCAGCATCATTGACGAGCAGGGGAATCTGATGTTCGACCCTGTTGATAAAACGATCGTCAGGGTAACGGACGCAGGACTGCTGATTACAGCCGACGGGGATTTCTACGAGTTGATGGATATGAAAGGCAACCCCGTTCCTTCTCCTGCCATCGGGATCATTGGGTTCATGCCTGGAGATCCGGTCTTCTACGCGATAGACGCCGCCCGTTCCAGATGGGGTCTGCTGGATCATAAAGGACTGTGGGTCGCTCAGCCTGTTTACGAATCTCTCTCAAGAGGTACCGGTACTCCGCTGAGATACAGTGCGTTCAAAGACGGGAAAAGCGGTTATCTGGATGAAACGGGTGCTGAGGTCATCCCGTTGAAATACGCGTATGTTAACGATTTCTATAACGGAGTCGCTTCCGTGTGCATGGACGGTATCCATTGGGGGCTGATCGATGCTGAGGGCAATACGGTCCTGAAACAGGAATATCTCAGCGTGGACGCCGCCAACTGCAACGGACTGGTGTCTGTTCTTACGACAGACTACGAGACGAAGTGGTTCCGCAAAGACGGTACGCCCGTGGACCTTCCCGGGAATTACCATTACTGGATCAACCCGGTCGATCTGAACAATGAAAACGGAGGATTTGTCCCGTCCAGTGAGGTCATGGTC
>CAMKDB010000134.1 GCA_946411155.1 uncultured Faecalibacterium sp. | reverse complement strand
AGAGGGCTTTGCCCGCATATGAAAAACCACCGGCTAGGCCGGTGGATGTTTATTTGTCTTGGATAAGGCTTTATGCCATGCGGATGATAGTTAAAACCGGAGCGCCAGCCTGCTCCGGTTTCTTTCTGTCAATTATTCTTTTTATCTTCAGTATGTGAACGGACGAAGTCGATGAATTCCTCCTCGACGTTTGGCAAAGGGTGCCCCTTGAGCCATACGAACAGATATTCGATATTGCGCTTCCCGCTGTCAATTTTTTTGGAACACAGGGAAGCGTTCGGGACATAGGCGGTCTGGGGAAAAATGCTGATGCCCATTCCGTTTCCTGCCAGTGCGGCGGCGTCAAGATAACTGTCCATCTCACAGATGATGTTGGGTTCGCTCCTTGTTTCCCGGAACCATCGGTAGATGTCTTCGATCAGCGCCCTTCTGCTGGGAACGATGAGCGGTTCCCCGACGAGCTGACTGACTGAGATCGTGTCTCCCTCCGTCTCCGCAAGCGGATGATTCCTGCTCATGAAAGCAACCATCGGCTCTTTCCCCACAGGGAAACTGTTCAGAAGAGAATGATCGCACGGAGAAGTGATCACGGCGAGTGAGATAAGCCCGCTGCGGAGTTTTTCCAGAAGGTCGTCGGTGTTCCCGTCCAGGATGCGGAACCGGATATTGGGATGCAGACGGAAGAACTCGGAAAACCATTCCCCGGCGATATCCGGCGCAGTTCCTTCCACGAGTCCGAGCGAGATCGTGCCGGACAGCCCATACTTCATGGAACGGATCTCTTCCTCAGCTTTCGAAGTCAGGCTGATGATCTCTTTGGCGCGTCTGTAGAGAAGCCGCCCGGATTCCGTTAGTTCCAGATTCCTTTTTCCTCGGATGAAAAGCACGGTATCGAGTTCAGCCTCCAGATTGCGGATCTGAATGCTCAGCGGAGGCTGACTCAGATTCAGTTTCTCAGCGGCTTTCGTGATGTTCAGTTCTTCCGCTACGGTGATGAAATAACGGAGTGATTTTATATCCATTGAACCCTCTGATCCATATATTTTTTATATGATATCTATCCTAACATATATATTTTACATTGTCACTTCGCCATTTTAGAATGATTCATATATTGTTTTTGGGACATCGAACACAGGAGAAGATCAATGATTACGGTACCGGAATATTTCGGATGTAACGTATTCGATGACAGGAAGATGCATTCTTACCTGTCGGATGAGATTTACGAAACATTGAAGAAGACGATCGAAGTAGGAGAGAGTCTTGACCTCGCTACTGCGAACGCAGTGGCGAAAGCAATGAAAAAATGGGCAGTAGAGAATGGGGCGACGCACTTCACTCACTGGTTCCAGCCGATGACAGGAATAACCGCTGAGAAACACGACAGTTTCATTGAATTGTCACAGGACGGCGGCGTGATCATGGACTTCTCGGGAAAGGAACTGGTCAAGGGTGAACCGGACGCCTCTTCTTTTCCTTCAGGCGGTCTGAGGGCAACCTTTGAAGCGCGCGGATATACGGCGTGGGATCCCACTTCTTTTGCGTTCATCAAGGGAAAGGTCCTTCATATCCCGACGGCATTCTGCTCGTTCAGGGGAGAGGCTCTGGACAAGAAAACGCCGCTGCTGCGTTCCATGGATGTGCTGAACAGGGAAGCACTCAGGCTTTTCCGCATCCTCGGGGACACGGAAGTGAAGAGAGTCAACGCTGTTGTGGGGGCAGAGCAGGAATATTTCCTGATCCCCGAAGAACTGTATGAGAAACGGACCGATCTCAAATATGCGGGAAGGACTCTTTTCGGGTCGCCGGCGCCGAAAGGACAGGAATTGGACGACCATTATTTCGGAGCGATCAAACCGGGAGTCACGGCGTTCATGGAAGACCTGAACGAATCGCTCTGGAAACTGGGGATCGCCGCGAAGACGGAGCACAACGAAGTGGCTCCCTCACAGCATGAACTGGCATGTATCTATAACACGGTGAACGTCGCGACGGACCAGAACCAGCTGGTCATGGAAGTGATGAAGGAGACTGCGCGCAGACACGGCATGATCTGTCTGCTCCATGAAAAACCGTTTGCAGGCGTCAACGGAAGCGGAAAACATATCAACTGGTCTCTTGCCACCGATACGGGACTCAATCTCCTGTCTCCCGGCAGCGCGCCGTTCAGCAACCACCGTTTCCTCCTGTTCCTTTGCGCAGTCCTGAAGGCGGTGGATGATTACCAGGATCTTCTGAGGCTTTCTGTTGCGACGGCGAGCAACGATCACCGTCTCGGTGGAAACGAGGCGCCTCCGGCAGTGATCTCGGTCTTCCTCGGGGACGAGCTTGCCGGGATTCTCGATGCTGTAGAAAGAGGTATTCCGTATGACGCGACATACGCGGATGCGATGAGTCTTGGCTCGGAAGTCATCCCTCAGATCCGGAAAGATCATACGGACCGGAACCGCACATCTCCGTTTGCGTTTACCGGCAACAAATTCGAATTCCGCATGCCGGGAGCATCAGCCAGCATCGCCGGGCCCAATACAGTGCTCAACAGTGCGGTGGCGGATTCCTTGAGACTGTTCGCTGATGAACTCGAAGGTGCGGACGATATGGATCGGGCGGTGAGCGCACTGGTGCGCAGAACCTATTCCGAGCACCGGAGGATCGTTTTCAACGGCAATGGTTATGAAGATGAATGGCTGGACGAAGCGGAGAAGCGCGGTCTGTTCAACGGCAGAACGACACCGGACTGCCTCCTTCATCTGATGGATGAGAAAAACGTCAATATGCTTTCCGGGCTGGGAGTATATACGGCGACGGAGCTCGCGTCCCGCTGTATGATCCTGTTCGAAAACTACTATAAGGCTGTCCGGATCGAGGCAAGAACGATGGCGTCGATGGCGATTTCCCAGATTGCACCGTCCGTGGAGAAATATGCGGCAGATCTTGCGGAGCGTGCGGCGGTGAAGAAAGGGTTCGCGCCTGAGATCCTTTGTGAATTTGAGGAGAAACTGGTCAGACATCTTTCAGCGCTCACCGACGAGATCCTGAAATCTGCGGAAGACCTGACCGGGATCCTCTCGGAAGAGACCGGGGACGACTGGGCAGATCTGTCCGGAGATGCTCGTGACCGCCTCATCCCTGCAATGGTTGTGCTGCGCGGTTACTGTGATGAGGCTGAGAAGTGGACAGCAAAAGAATACTGGCCGATCCCGACATACGGTGAGTTGATGTTCGGGACGAAGTGACCGCGGTCAATGATCAGGAGAAGAAAATATGGGAACTTGCGCGGTTGTAGGCGTCAACTGGGGCGATGAAGGAAAGGGGCGGATGGTCGACCTGATCACGGAGGATTACGATGTCGTCGTCCGGTATCAGGGCGGAGGCAATGCGGGTCATACCGTGGTCAATGATCACGGGAAATTCGCGCTTCATCTGCTTCCTTCCGGGATCTTCCGGGACGGGGTGGTCAACGTGCTTGGGAACGGGGTCGCACTGGATCCGGAGAATCTGCTGAAAGAGATCGGGGAACTGCGGTCAAAAGGCGTGACGATCACTCCTTCCAATCTCAGGATCAGTGAACGGGCTTCACTGCTTATGCCGTGGCACAGAAAACTGGATGAACTGGAAGAGAACCGTCTCGGAGATCACAGATTCGGATCCACGAAACAGGGCATTGCGCCGTTCTATTCAGATAAATATCAGAAAAAGACGATCCTTGCGGGAGAACTGCTGTATCCGGAAAAACTGAAGGAACATCTGAAAAGCCTCTCGGAATGGAAAGATCTGATCCTCAAGGGCGTATACGGCGCGGAGCCGTACGGGACGGAACAGGTCGAAGAATGGGTCGACCTTTATGGCGGAGCGATCAGACCGTTTCTGTGCGATACCGGGGAATATCTGAAAAATGCCTGCGAAAAGGGGAAGAATATTCTGTTCGAAGCCCAGCTTGGGGCGCTGCGGGATCTGGATTACGGAATCTATCCCTTCACGACTTCTTCCAATACCCTTGCTTCCTATGCGCCGATCGGGTCCGGCTGCCCTTCGATCCCGGTGGAAAGAGTGATCGGAGTGGTAAAAGCATATTCCACCTGTGTCGGCGAAGGGCCCTTTGTCACGGAAATGCGGGGAGAAGAAGCGGAAGAACTTCGGGAAAAAGGAGCGGAATACGGAGCCAAGACCGGAAGACCCCGGCGTGTTGGTGCGCTGGATCTTGTGGCTACAAGGTACGGAGCAGAAGTTCAGAACGCATCGGAGATCGCTCTGACGAAACTGGACGTGCTCAGTTATATGGAGTGCATCCCGGTGTGTACTGCCTATCTGGTGAACGGTATATTGACGGAAAGGTTCCCTTTCCCGGATTCCCTGGACGCGGCGGAGCCGGTCTATGAGTATCTGGAAGGGTGGATGTGTGATATTTCCGGTGTGCGCAGATGGGAGGATCTCCCGAGGCAGGCAAGGGATTATGTGCGTTTTCTCGAGGACGCGGTCAGATGCCCGGTGACTTACGTTTCAGTAGGTCCCGAGCGGGACAGTATCATTTTCAGGAGATAGATGAATGTTTGATCCGGATCAGACAAAAGAAAGATGTATCAGGTGGATACAGGATTTCTTTGAGAACAACGGGAAAGGCTGCAACGCAGTCGTGGGCATCTCGGGCGGGAAAGACAGTTCTGTCGTCGCCGCGCTGTGTGCGGAGGCTCTTGGCCGGGAAAGGACCATCGGGGTCCTCATGCCTGACGGGAAGCAGCACGATATCGATATTTCCCGGAAACTGGTGGAGTACCTGGGGATCGTTTCCTATACGGTGGATATACACCGGGCAGTGGAAGGAGTAAAAAGCGCGGTACCGTTCGAATTGTCCGAGCAAAGCAGAGTCAATCTCCCTGCGCGGATACGGATGGCAACGCTGTATGCCGTGTCACAGAGCAACAACGGCAGAGTGGCGAATACCTGTAACCTCTCAGAGGACTGGGTAGGGTACGCCACGAGGTACGGAGACGGAGCAGGTGACTTCAGTCCGCTGTCTCATCTCACCGTGCAGGAAGTGAAAGCGGTAGGCAGAAGCCTGG
>CAMKDB010000133.1 GCA_946411155.1 uncultured Faecalibacterium sp. | reverse complement strand
GGATACCAGTATTCAGGAATCAGCCGGTAGAGGAAGGTCACGACCTGCGCGCGGGTACAGACGTCGTCCGGGCCGAATTTGCCGGTGGGCTTTCCGTCCTTGCCCGTATAGCCCGTGGTGATGCCCATAGCGACCGCCCACTTCACCGCGTCGTAGTAGTAGGCGTCGGTCTTCACGTCGGAGAAGTCCTTGACGCCGGAGGTGTCCGGCCTGAATACGTCGTAGATCCGGAAGCAGCGGTACAGGAAGGTCACGATCTGTCCGCGGGTGCAGGTGTTATTGGGTTTGAAATATCCGGTGGGTTTGCCGTTCTTGTCGGTAAAGCCGGTCGTGATCCCGCGTCCCACCGCCCAGTAGACCGGTTTGAAGAAATAGTCGTTCTTATTCCGGACATCCTTGAATAATGTGTCAACGACGGTCACCCAGCAAACATCGGAGTAAAAATTTCCCCCATACTCGACAATACAGGCAACACCGGAATTCCCGACTTTCAGACCGGTCACCAGCCCATTATCGTCGACGCTGACGATGTCCGGATTCTCGAGATCATAAAACACGTGTGCGCTGGTGTTAGCGGGTACTTCGATCGTAGGATGCAGTTGCAGGGTCTTACCGACCTCGATGACCGCTTCATGAACGTCGAGCGTGACAGGCTGAACGGAAGACAGTTTATCCCCTGCGGGAATCGGCGCCGCAAAGAGACCGGCATCCGGAAAAGCGGCTGCGTACGATTTCGCTTCCGCTGCCTGAACGTCCGTCACACCGATGGAAGACATCGAGAAGACCGTGAGCAGGAGCAGACAGATACTGATGAGTTTCTTCATGTGAACCTCCAGAAAAATGGATAAAAATACACGAATCATTGTTTAAAAGATATCATAATTTCCCGCCCCTGTCACTATATCGCGCGGTGAGCCGGAGGAAAACCGAATGGAAAATCGCAGCAGAATTCACAAAATCGAAATAATTATGTTCCAGTATATAAACGCTTTCCGGGGCACATCCTGCTCCAGAAGCGCTGTTCTTGCAGCATAAAAATATTAAAATCTCAGAAAGTGGAATTGAATGATGAAAAAAAGACTGATCACACTCATCGCCGCTGTTGTCCTTGTCGCCGTTCTCGCAGGGTGCGGCAGCCAGCAGGAAAGCGTGCCCGAGGATCCCACTCCCGCATATGAATATGAGGAAGAAGCCGGAACGGCAGAGGAGACCACGGAGCCGGAGTCTTACGGAGAGGAGACGGAACAGACCGTCGAAGCTCCGGAACTCACTTACAAGATGGCGCCTCTTTCCGTCAGGGCTGAACCGTCGGAGTACGGCTATACGTACAGCACATACGCGATCTCTGTCGACCAGGTCGGTTTTACGTTCTGGGAGATCTCGGTCTATGACAAAAAGACCGGGGAGCGCTGCAGCTGGGATAACGACTACGAGCTGTCCGGCTATTCCGGCGCCGTGTGTGTCGAGGAGAGACCGCATTACTCCTATAAGTATACAGACGGCTCGTTCGATTACTGGGCAACGGACCGTTCCACCTACGTGATCGCCATCGAACACGAAGGTGACGTTCTCGCCCCTGAGGATATCCAGGTCGTGGCGGAGATGGAATATCAGGGTCAGCAAGCCGGCGAGTATACCTTCGAAGTCAATGCGGATCTTGAGGAGATCCCGTTCAATGAAAGCAAGGTCGTCCACGGTCTGAACCTGCTCAAGCTGAAGGGACAGTACTTTGTCCCGGAGGTCAACTCCAGCGCCTCGGGCGGCGGTACATACGACTACGATAACAACACCTGGGCAGATGGCTCGAGTTACACCTTCATCCATGTGGGCGACGGCGATTTCAGCGCGGAGGATTTCGAAGGTTGCTTCTATCCGGTGCAGTGGGACGACGCCAAAAAAGACTTTGTGCCCTACGTGGTGCCGGACGGCTATGATCTCGATGTGAGCATTCATAAAGATGGGAATGATCTGGTCGTCTTCATTGGCATTAGAACGGATATGGACAATGATGTCCCGTTTGAGTTGACCGAGATCATCGTCCCGGCGTATAAGGGCGAAGAAGGCGAGTTCATCTTCTGCTGGGCGTGACGTTCCACTGCGGGCGGACAGGATCTGCCCGGTATGCGGAAACGGATCAATAACAAAAAACGGGAGCATCCGGACGGATGCTCCCGTTTTATCGGTGGATCTTAAAGCGCTTTTTTCAGGATCTCCAGCACATCCTCTTTGGTGAGCGGAACGAACCCGCGGGCAAGGCCTCTGGCGGCGGATTCCGCGATCTCATCGAGGTGCTTGTCGTCGACGCCGATCTCGGACAGCGTTCTGGGAATGCCCAGTTTGTTGAACAGGAAGTCCTCGGTGCACGCGATGGCTTTCTCCGCGATCTCGTGCGGATCCAGAGCCGGATCGATGCCGAAGACGTTGACGCCGTACTGAACGAATTTGAAGAGGGTGTCTTCGTTCAGGACGCGGCGCATCCAGTGGGGCATGATGATCGCGAGTCCGTCTCCGTGGGTATTGTCATACCAGGCGCCGATGGGGTGCTGGATGGGATGCAGCGACCATCCTTCGTTTCTGCCGCAGCCGATCAGTCCGTTGATGGCCCAGGGTGAAGCCCACATCAGGTTGGCGCGCGCTTCCTCGTTCGTCGGATCTTCGACCGCGATGGGGCCGTATTTCACGCAGGTGCGCAGGATGCTCTCCGCCACGCCGTCCACGAAGTAGGTGTCCTTCGCAGTGTCGAAATAGTTCTCGATGGTGTGGGCAAAGATGTCAGCCGTTCCCGCTGCGGTCTGGTGTTTCGGTACCGTATAGGTATAGGAGGGATCCAGGAAGGACACGGTCGGGTTGAGCGCAGGCCCGAACACGCCGCCTTTTTCCATATTGATCGTATCGGTAATGACGGCGCCTCCGTCCATCTCGGAACCAGTGGCCGCCAGCGTGAGGACGACAAAAACGGGGAGCGCCTTGAGGATCGGCGTATGGCTTCTCATCAGGTCAAGGACAGAAGAGTCATAGGCGGTCGCGGCTGCGATCGCTTTCGAGCAGTCCACGCAGCTTCCGCCGCCCGCGGCGATGACGTAATCGACGCCGTTTTCTTTGCAGATCTTCCATCCTTTGTCGACGGTGTTCCATTTGGGGTTTGGCTCCACGCCGGGCAGTTCGAACCATTCGATCCCGGCTTCTTTCAGGGAAGCGGTCACGTCGTCATAGACGCCGTTGCGCTTGATGCTGCTGCCGCCGTAGACGAGCAGCGCTTTTTTACCGTACGGGGCGACGGTCTTCCCCAGATCTTTCACGACGCCGATCCCGAAATGGACGGCGGTCGGCACATGGAAATTGAATCTCATTTTCGTATTCCTTTCTTTCCGGTGGTCGGGATCCTTTCAGACAACGGAACTGTCCGCGAATCCCTTGAGGAAATAGTACATGGAGCGTGAACCGGCATCGAGGTAGCCGATGGCTCTCTCGGCCAGGTTCTTGGCTCTGCCCAGCTTCGGGATCATGTCCCTGGTGGACTCGGAACCCTCGAAGCCTTTCTCCGCGGCTGCTTCCAGCGCCGCTTTGACGTCTTCGGTCCCGGCGTTCCGCAGCGACTCGACGAAGGGCAGCAGGGTGTCGACCATGGTGCAGTCGCCGGCTTTCGCTCCGCCCAGATCCTGGATCCGGTCAAGGCCCGCGGCGAACATGTCCGCGAGGTCGCTGACGCCCAGTTCCTCCTTGCCTTTCAGGGAATCCGAGAAGCCCAGGAACATGGTGGCGAGGATCGGCCCGATAGCGCCGCCCGCCGTATCCGCCAGACCCAGTCCGGCGCTGAGCATGAGTCCGCTCATGGTGTCGGGATCCTGCTCCTCGATGGAGCGTTCCACTTTCTGATAGCCTTTGCGTACGGTGATGCCGTGATCGCCGTCACCCACGACGGAGTCCAGTTCGCAGAGCTCGAGCTCCCGGGAGATGACGTTGTCCGCTCCGGCGAATACCGCTCTTTTCAGATCTTCCAGTTTCATCGTAAAACTCCTCTCTTACCGTGTGTGGATCAGTCCGGATACAGTCCCTTGGGGATGCGGGTGGTCATCCATTTCTTGATCTCGTCGTCGGGATAGCCGATGGAGAGGATGAAGCCGCCCAGTTCCTGGGTGCCGGAGTTGCGGACGCTGTGACGCCAGATGTTGTAGCCGCAGTCATAGACGAGGAATTCATAGAGATCCTTGTACAGGATGTCCAGTTCGGTCCATGTCATGCCGCCGAGACCGCCCAGACTCACGACGATATCGGATCCCGAGGGGATCGGCATGTCATCCAGCAAGATCTTCGCCACCATCTGCGCCAGTTCGCGGCTGCGGGGCAGTTTGATGCGGTTGCCGCTGGATTCGCCGTGCATTCCGATGCCCATCTCGATCTCGTCTTCCGGCATCGGCATGATGGGAAGTCCGGAGATGGGGTGGATGGCGCTGCGGATGCCGACGCCGTAGGAGCGGGACAGGTCGTTGCATTTCTCCGCGACGCGGAGGATCTCCTCCACGCTCTCGCCGCATTCCGCCATGATGGATGCCGCGCTCAGCGCGCCGCCGGAACCGCGGCGTTCCTTCTCATGGCCTTTCGGCGCGGAAGCGACGTCGTTGCCGCCGATGCTGAGATAGACGTTGTTGATGCCGTGTGCCTCGCACAGCTGTTTGCACAGCTTCGAGTTGAGGACGTCTCCGGCGTGCCGGGCGACGTTCATGATGATGGGACTGCCGTCGTCGATCTCCTGAATGGCGCGGAACATCTGCATCGCAGAAGGCGCGGTGAAGATGTCGCCCTGGGTCAGGGCGTCGAATCCGCCGGGACGGATGAAGACACCGGGAGGCCCCTCGTGTCCGGAACCGCCGCCGAGCGTCAGTTTGACCAGGCCCTTCGGCTTCTTGTACTTGTCCGAACGTACGGTGATCCGGGAGTTGGGAAGGACACGGGAGTATTTGTCCGCGTCAGGCGAGGCAATCAGCCGGCTGCCGATCAGCGCCTCATCGACCAGCGTGTCGAGATCGTTGTACAGTTTCTTTAAATACATCTTCTTACAACCTCTCCTTGCAATCAGTATTTTGTTAGTTCCTAACTATACCAAATTTACCATATTTCAG
>CAMKDB010000132.1 GCA_946411155.1 uncultured Faecalibacterium sp. | reverse complement strand
AACTATCCATTCCAACTACCATTGATAACCATCCAAATAATCTTCCAACGCTCCTTCTACTCTTTCGTCCGCATTGTTTGCAAGACACATAAAAAGAGAAACCGGATCGACAATACCATCATTTCCAAAAAGCCGGGGATCATATTTCCACAATTCCAGTCGGATGACATTGAGGTCTGTATTCCACCTTATGTCTATATCCTGTATTTGCCTCGCATCAATTTCCGCTTTATAAACTGCTTTTACCGGTACTCTAGGCGCATTCAGCATCGTTCTTGCCGCTAGGGCGGATTCACCCGAGAGGAGCAGCGAGGTATACCTATCACTCACCTCGGTCGTGATTACCCGCTGAATTGGATCTATCAGGAAGGGTTTTGCTTTTTCGAACAACGCTCTGCCTTCGCCGTTCGGCATCATATGGCATTCTTTCCCATGAGTTTCCTGAGTTATCAGTCCCATCGCTTCCAACTGGTCACTCGCCCTGGTGATGGAAGTTTTTGTCACGCCTATAGCTTCCGCGGCGTCTTTTTTCAATACAGAACCGTTCTTGCCGAAGTACAGCAAATACAGGAACAGCGCCTGTGTTACCGGCATCATTTTCTGCCTGTTGATCGTCTTTGTACTGACAAACCGGTCGTGAAGCGCTATGCCCAGAAACGGAAGATACATCTGACCGGACTCCGAAATGAACGGGATGTTTCTGCCGATCAGACTGTCTCTTTGATTTTTTGATATATTGGCAAATCCGAAGGCAACGGGAATGCCATATTTTTCCGCTATCGTTGTTATCTGTTTTTCAAGCGCCGCAACTCCGAATCTCTCATCATCCCTGACCTTGATCAGAATAAACTCGATTCCGGAGCAAGATATCCGAAAGAAAGATCTTCTGGCGGTTAAGTACACCGGAAGGTCTTTCGCATCCATATCTGATTCGAAGAATTCCAGACCGAACAGTCTTTTGGAGCCCATCATAAATCCTCTGTTAGTTACATTTTTTAATATAGTAACTTTTTTAATGTAACTATTCAATATTTATGTAACTATGTAGGAATCATGACCGGCAACAGGCACTAAAACTCCAGATCATTCACGTTTCCCGTCATCACCATGACGTAATCGTGGATGTTGTCTTCCGGGCCGTTCGCCAGCCGCTTTATACAGCGCTGCACCGGCCAGATCTTGGAGCCGTCCGGCAGACGCACCGTGATGTTGACTTCGCCCTTCGGATCGTCGTCGTCCGTTTCCCACTGCCCACCGTGGACCCGGATGATCGTCTCCCCGACGAGGCAGCCCAATCCGAACAGGATGGAGCCGCATTTCCCGGTCAGCACGCCGCCTTCCGCGGACTGCTCCCGGAAGAACCGTTCCACCTCTTCCATACTCTGCAGATCGTAGTCCACCTGATAGCCGGTCGCGTTCAGGTTGTTCTTCGCCCATTCCGCGGCGATGGGGATATCGTGTGCCAGCGTCGGCTTTTCTTCCGGTGTCTCCGGTTCAGGCTCCTTTTTCTTTTTTCCGAACAGGCCGAACAGTCCCGTTCCGGTCCGTTCCGGAACGCCCTTTCCGTCCGCAGCCTCGAAATACGGAACAGACGCCGTTTTCCAACCGCCCCTGACCGTGAGGGTGAGGCTGAATTCGCTGCCTTCCCCCAGCTCGATCTCATTGGAAAGACCGCCGTCGCCGGTGGAAGCGAATACCGTCCGGACATCGTCCCCGACCAGGAGGCTCACGGTCTTCCCGTTCCCGATGCGGTTCCCGATGCTGTCCAGGATCCCGACCCCTTCCTGAAGACTTGCGCCGAGACGGCTCACCGGCTGTCCCAGGCTGTCCACGCCCGCGGCATCTCCGGTCAGGCCGAAACGCTGTTTGAATTCGTCTTTCGTCATCGTCGTGATGATCCAGAAGGGCACCAGGGCGCTGGCGAATTTTCTTTTTCTCGTAATAATGATCTTTTTCATGTCATTCTTTCTTTCACGGACCGGTGATCTTTTCGATCCGGTAGGAGTCCCTGTAGATCCTGAGAGAAAAGACAGACCTCTCTCCGTCCGGAGACTCCAGGATCAGCTTCGTTTTTCCCGTCCGGGTGAGATCCGCGTTGACTATGAAGCACTCGATGCCTTCTTCGTATTCGATGCGCACGTCCCCGTAGGAAGGGTCTTCCAGGTATGCGGTGTACGTGTCGTCGAACTCGGCTCCCTGGCTGCTGCCGCTGATCAGGACGGTGGTGCTGTAGACCTGTCTTCCCGAGGCGAGGGCGAATACGGTCGCCGCAAGCAGGATCAAAACCCCGAAGACCAGGCCGGCTGTTTTCAGTTTCTTTTCACGGAAGATATACAGCGGGTACAGGATCACCGTCGCCGCGCAGAACAGCGCGCTGAGCAGGTGGTTCGGGAAGAAGGAGTACGCCTCTCTCAGGAATCCGGCGTAGTGGAACCCGACGAACGCCATCATGGGCAGCAGGATCGTCAGACTCCACCATTTGTTTTTGCGCATGTAGTACCCGACGAATCCCATGGGGATCGTGAGCAGCGTCCAGACGATCCAGTTCCTGTAATATCCGAAGATCCCCCAGCCCAGGCTGCTGAACGGGACCTGGACCAGGTACGCCAGCGGCTGGCTGATGAGGAAGAACGCGAAGCATTTGAGCGCGGAATCCCACGGCGTTTTGCTGTTGACGATGATCAGGATGCCGAAAAGGATCCACCACTCGAAACTGATGCTGATATCCGCGAACGAGGTGTCCCGCGCAGCCGGCAGCATCGCCATGACCCCGGTATAGACGCCGGCGATAACGGCGAAGGCGAGCAGCCTCGGCCATTTGAAGTCGATGGAGCCGAAAAGCTTTTTCATCCGTGTTGTAGTTCCTTTCCGGTTCGAAAGTCATTGGTACGACCGGGCAAATAGTCTTTTTCGATCAGTCCGATCAGCAGTTTCAGATTGGTCCTGTGATACAGCTTTGCAAGTCTGGTCAATTGCTCAAAGTCACAGGAGGCAAATTCCTCCTCATCAATCCTTTTGTCCTCAAACAGCAATTCCTTTAGTCCCTTTATGCTGTGGACGACTCTCCACTTATACAGAGAATCACAGAGAGCTTTTTCCTTCGTTGCAATTCTTACGATATATTCACCGGATCCTGTATACGTCAGACCTTCGGGAAATGCCTCGACCGGTATATCGCTGAAGTCATATCGTCCGAACTGATTCACGAATGTCTTATTCTTTCGGGTATACAGCGATGCTGAGGTAATGGAAATGACCCTCTCCGGAATCAATCCATAAAAAGAAAGGGCAAATTCGAAGCTCAGATAAGAAGGAGACAGAATCGATGAAGCGAGATAATAAGGCTCAACATTCGGATCTGTTTCGTAGATCCCCCTTCTGATCCTTATGATCGTTCCGCTTTCTGCTTCACGTCGGATCTTGTCCAGAGGATTCGCATAGGATTCGTAATGCTTTTTCAACATTCCGGTAGTAACAATCATGTTTGCACCTCCAAATCCAATAATATTGGATTAAGTGGAGAATTTAAATAACAATTAGCGGTGATTTGACCCTCTCATCTTCTCACCGCTGAACCACTTATATGTTTTCCGAACTGCTGAAAAGCAGGATCAATTATCTGAAAAACTTTCTTCCGCCTTCCGGACCGCTTCCTCATAGTCCCCGTCGATGACCAGGACCTGCTCACCAGCGTCACGGAACCCGCGGATCATTGCGTTGTTGTCCTTTTTGAGACCGTCCGAGCTGAGATCTTCATCAAATAGCCTGTGCTCGATATCCGACCCGTGGGAGCGGATCTCATCGAAATGTACGTCGATATAGCTGTCGGAGAACGCGAGGCAAAGGAACCGGATGGACTCCAGATAGGATTCGTCGAAATCCTTCCGCCATCCGAACGGGATATAGCAGCCCTCCACGATGAGGTCCTGCCGGTTCTCGACAGCTGTTTTGATCATCTCACGGACGACCGGCCAGAGATAGTCCGTCAGTTCATCGTCGTCCTCCGGCGTCAGCGTGGTGTACCCGCTCCGGATCAGTCCCATCTTCAGGTGATCGATGGAAAGATAGGGGTATCCGTACCTTTCCAGCAGGCGCTGCGCAAGAAGCGTTTTCCCCGTGTGGGACGCTCCCGTGATGAGGATCACCATCTTCTTTTTCCCCCTGTATCCACTTTACTCTCTATTACTTCTGTTTCCCGACCGCTGCCTCATACGACCGGATCCCGGCTTCCGTATCCGGTCTCAGGATCAGGAGTTTGAACAGCCGGTTTCCGGGCAGGATGTCCTCCCCGTAGAACCGGATGTCTTTTTTCCTGCGCTGCGGGCTGAGACTGACCTCCATGCCCACCGCTTCCGGGACCTCCGTCCGGATCTCCTTCCCTTCAGGGGCATAGATCCTGCTCATACCGTTCATCCGGAATCCGCCGCGCTTCATCATGGCGCCCATCATCCCGGGCATATATTCCAGGTCTCCCACACAGTTGACGTACACGACCGGAACGCCGAAAGCGTCCGCGTACAGCATGCAGCGCTTGTCGTTCTCCTTATGCTCCATCTCCGGCTTTTTCGGATCCGCAGGCGCGCCGTGCGGGAAAAGGATCAGCGAGAGTTCCTCGTCCCTGACGTTGTCGTAGAAATGCTTCCGTCTGGAATCGAAGCAGATCCCGACCCCGACCTTTCCGAAAGGCGTCCGGATCAGACTGCCGAAATCCCCGCGCTTGAACACCGCGGATTCCCCTTCGGATTTGGTCACTGTACCGCAAAGTCCCTCCGGTCCCGCGATGAAGTAACGGTTGTAGTAGTCCCCGTTCTCCCGGTCCAGATATCCGGCTGCGATATACGTGCCGTACTTCCGCGCGGTCCGCACCGCCCACGCAGAGGCGTCCTGTCCCCGGTCATCCGCGTACTGCCAGATCTCCTGACTTGCCATATAACTGCAAAGCGCAAGTTCCGGCAGGACCACGAAATCCGGTGCCGGAAGCCGGGAGATCAGCTGTTCGATATATTCTTTCCTTTGAGGAATGCCTTTGATGCCGTTGTCCAGTTCCAGAGCAAAGATGCGCATGGCAGCAGATCTCCTTTGTCCGATCCGGGCGGTATTCTCATATACAGTATTATTCTAGCACCGGTGACGTATGTGATGCACCTGCCTGTCAGTATATATCAGCATTTTGACATTTCTGTTAAGCATATGCGGGGAGGAAGAACGGTTTCTTCCTCCCCCTATCTTTTT
>CAMKDB010000131.1 GCA_946411155.1 uncultured Faecalibacterium sp. | reverse complement strand
GCGCGCAGTGCAAGGATCATCGCGGCGGCGTCATCGGAGCAGACATCCGTATCGATTATAACTTTCCTCATCACGCCTCCTCCGTTCTACAGGTTATCCTGTTTCTTTCTTAGAAAATCATACATCACCGGACGAAGCGGATACAAGTCGCCCGTTTCATTTCCTCCGCCGTATGGTCTCCTTTTCCGACAGAAAACTCCGGATCCCCTTCCGGGGTCCGGAGTTTTTTTTTGACCGGATCAGCGTGCAAGTTCCAGAAGTCTCGCTTTCTTCTCCTGTGCATCTTTCAGTACAGTATCCTCGGTCATGCCCCACTCGTTCTGCAGCAGATCGATGATCCTGTCATAGGTCTCCGCCGCTTTCCGGTAGTCTTTTCTGATCTGATAGATATCCGCGATCGCCATCAGTTCGTCCGTGAATCTGGGGCGGCGGGTCTCTTTCTCAAAAGAGCGCTCATACATTTCGATCGTCCTGTCGTAATCGCCCTTACCCGCATAATACTGCGCCGCCTCGAACAAAGCCGCACTGTCGTCCGGATGTTTTTCGAGCATTTCGCTGATGATCCTGTCCGCAGCCGGCTCATCGAACCGGGCAAGCGCGATATGGGCGCGGTAGGCTTCCACCATGACCGGATTTGCGTCCTTGAGTCTGCTGAACCGTCCGACGGCTTCTTCCGCCTCATCCGCCCGGTGATCCGCGAGCAGGTTGTCCACCAGATACATGTAGGGAAGACGCTCTTCCGGCGCCGCCTGCACCATCTCTCTCCAGAAATCGACAGCGTCCGCGTGGTTGTTCAAATTCCAGTCCCAGCACGCGTGACCCGCTGCCTTGATCAGGATCCACTGGTTGTTCTTCACGCCGGGAGCCATCCGCACGGATTCCTTCGCGCTGCGCGCCGCCTTTCTGGCGTAAGTCTCCATCCGGTGCCAATACAGATACGCGAGCAGATCCGTGGCGCGCTGCTTATACTCGTCGGAAGCTGCCTTTCCCCTGAGGAATTCCTCATATTCCCAGAACACGTCCTGAGGCAGTTCGTCCTCCATATCCATCCGGTTCTCGATCCGGTTGAACCGCTGTTCCGCGGTCAGATCAAACAGGTCGTCAATGCTGATCCCGAAGATCTCCGCCAGCTGCGGCAGTGCGGTGATGTCCGGCATCGACACGCCGTTCTCCCATTTGGACACGGACTGCGCGCCGATCCCGAGCTGTTCCCCCAGCTGTTCCTGTGTCAGACCTGCCTTGAATCGCAGCTGTCTGATCTTCTTTCCCAATTCCATGTTTTTCCACCTCGTTCGTGTTATTTGCCGGCTGCATGTCCATCATACGGCAGTAACAAAAATGAGACCATAACCTGTTTTTCCAGTTCACCCGCCTGACGGTGGAGTTCCGATGCAGAAAGACCGCAGCATCCTCCCGGATGTGCGGTCTCACATTTGATCTTCTTATCCAAGCTGCGCTCTCAGATTGCCCAGCGCCGTAGCCTCGATGGGAAGCGCAATGACCTTCTTTCCCGTACGCTCTTCCGTGAGCCGGTTGAGGAACGCGTTCTTCGCCCCGCCGCCCACGATGTAGAGTTTCTCATAGGTCTTTCCGGTGTTCCGCTCCAGTTCCGCGATGGCATCCCGGTAGCTGTTCGCGAGCGACCGGTAGGCACAGCGGAAATAATCCGCGACGGTATCCGGCTTTTCGCCCAGCAGTGCCTCGAAAGCGGCACGCATGCTCTGCGGCGCAAGGAGCGAGGGATCGTTGGCGTCCACCGTACGGCCGTAGCCGCTGGCTTCCGCTTCCGCCGTGATCTCGCCGAACGGTTTGTCCGGGCAAAGTTCTTTCCGAAGCTCGTTGACCAGCCACATGCCCATGATGTTCTTCTGATAGCGGTTGTAGCCCACGCCGCCCTCGTTGGAATAGTTGGCTTTCATGCTCGCCTCGTCCGTGATAGGACGTTCCGTCTTCACGCCGAGCAGCGACCATGTCCCGCTGGAGATATACAGTTCGCTGCCCTCCATGGGGATGCCTTCCACCGCGCTGCCGGTATCATGGGTCGCACAGAGGACCACGTCGATCCCCTCGTACTCACCGACCTTCGTCCCGGGCTGATCCAGCGGCGGAAACAGCGTCCGGGGAAGTCCCAGCGCGTCCGCGATCTCCAGATCGAATTCCAGAGTCTTTCCGCTGATCATGCCGCCGGTAGTGGCGTTGGTGAATTCCTTTTTCTTCACGCCGGTGAGTTTGTACATCAGGTATTCCGGGATCATGAGGAAATCCGTGACGCCTTCCAGTCTGCCCGCGGTCTTATCCGCGTACAGCTGATAGACCGAGTTGAAGGGCTGGAACTGGCATCCTGTACGGGCGTACAGTTCCGCGAAAGGCATACGTTCATGGACCTGCGGGATCACCGCTTCGGTGCGGCTGTCCCTGTACGCGTATACGGGCAGGACCTCTTCGTCTCCGCGCATGAGGACATAATCCACGCCCCAGGTATCCACCGACAGGGAGGTTACAGGAAAGCGCTCCTTCGCTCTGGCGATCCCGGTCTTCACGTGTTCCAGCATCGTCCGCATATCCCAGACAAGATGGCCATCCTGTTCCGTCACGCCGTTGGGGAACCGGTACACTTCCTCCGTACGGAGTATACCGTCTTCGTACCATCCCACGATATGCCGGCCGCTGGAAGCGCCGATATCGACTGCCAACGCGTACTTCATTTATCTCTCTCCGATCTTGTCCGAAGATTTCTCATACAGATACCGCTCATCCAGTTCGATGCCGAAAGGTCCCTGCAGTGCGCGGAACTCATCCGGACGGATGGTGTTGCGTTTTCTGTCTGTCATGCTCATGACCTTTACAAGGATTTCCGCGCTCTTTTCCACGGTATGCATCAGGCCGAAGGTCTCGTCGAAATCGTGTCCGCACACGAACATGCCGTGATGCGCCCAGACCGCGACGTTGCGGGTCTTCATGATCTCACTGGTCCTGACGCCGATCTCGCGGCCGCCGGGGACCATCCATTCCACGACGCCGATCCCCTGCGGGAAGACCACCGGGCATTCCGTCTCCATCTCCCAGATCTCTCTGGTGAAGATCTCATCGTCCAGAGGAAGAACAAAGGTGAGGGCGACCGTGTTTGCCGGATGCGCGTGATAGACGATGCGCAGTTCGGGATCCCTGCGGCGGATGACTTCCAGGTTCATCAGGTGGGTGGGCAGCTCGCTGGTGGGCTTGCCGCCGTTGGTGAGTCCCCATACGATTTGATATTTCGTACCGGTCTCATCCACGCGGATCACGCCGACGCTGTCCGCGAAATCCAGTTCCACGTTGCGCATGAACTTGCCGCTGCCGGTGACCATGAAATACTCTCCGGCCAGTTCCGGCACCTCGGTCCCGATCTCCCTCCAGGGAGCAGTGGTTTCGAAGTTCTCCTTCAGCGCTTCCGCCTCTTCCGCGGTGAGCCTGCAGGAAAGGTTTCCGCCGTTGCGCTCATGCCATCCCTGACGGAAGCCGTCCGCGCAGACCTTCGCGAATCCCTGACCGACCTTGCTGTCCAAAACCTTCATCTCTTTATCCTCTCTTGCTCAGTACTTCGTTCTCATAGCGCACGACTTCGCCGAACCAGTTCTCCGGTACGCCCATCTCGTGCAGATAGTAGTTCCAGACGTCCCCGAAGGGCATCGTCTTCATCTCTTCGCTGACGACCATCAGCTCCGTGAAGTTCCGCTTGTCCTGCAGCTCCGCCATTCTGGCGTTGGGAAGCAGTTCCGCGTAGAGCAGCGCCTTGATCATGTCGCGCATGCCCGTGACCCAGGCGGCGACGCGGTTGATGGACGCGTCGAAGAAGTCCAGGGCGATGACGAAGCGGTCCGTGCCGCCGCGCACGATCTCCTTAGCGATCTCGCGGGTCTCGTCGTCGAAGAGGACCACGTGGTCGCTGTCCCAGCGCACCGGGCGGCTGACGTGCAGCGCGACCTTGTCGTAGAACAGGAGCATGGAGGACAGCTTGTCGCTGACCATCTCGGTGGGATGGAAGTGGCCGGTATCCAGCAGGCACATGACGCCGTTCTTCGCGGCGTAGTTCATGTAGAACTCGTGGCTGCCGACGGTCATGCTCTCCATACCGATGCCGAAGACCTTGCTCTCCACCGTGACGTAGACCTTCTCTTTGTCATAGGGCTCCGCCAGGATCTCGTCCAGGGACTTTTTCAGTCTGGCTCTCGGCGCGAGACGGTCGCCGGGGATATCCTTGAATCCGTCCGGGATCCAGATGTTCATGGCGCAGGGCTGGCCAAGCTCCTCCGCGAAATACTCACTGATCCGGAGGCATGCCTTGCCGTGCTCCACCCAGAAGCGGCGGATCTCTTCGTTCTCGCTGCTGAGGGTCGCGTCCTCGCTGAGACGGTGGGAGAAGAACGTGGGGTTGAAATCCAGTCCGAGGCCGCGTTCCTTCGCGAACTCCACCCATCTGCGGAAGTGCTTCGGCTCCAGCTTGTCCCTGTCCGCCCACTCGCCTTCCTCAAAGATGGCATAGGAAGCATGGAGGTTGATCTTGTGCGTTCCGGGGATCAGGCGGAGCGCCTCATCGATGTCCGCCATGAGTTCTTCGGGATTCCTTGCCTTGCCGGGATAGTTGCCGGTCGTCTGAATACCGCCGGTGAGGGGGCCTTTGGAATCGAAACCGTTCACATCGTCTCCCTGCCAGCAGTGCATGCTGATCTTCACGCCCTTCAGTTCCTCAAGGGCACGGTCGGTGTCCACGCCGACGGCGCGGTACATTTCTCTGGCTTCCAGATAACGGGACTCAACTGACATATTTCTTCTCCTTTTATTTTAGTCTGTTCTTATATTTTCATTCTACAGGCTGAAGCCGTCCCGGAACATGCCCGAATCTACAGAAAAAACTGTCCTTTCTTGCAGAAACACGCTATGATTATCCTATGAATCCTGTCCTGTTGAAAAAACTCAGCGTCATCACTGCGGAAGAGCGCGAGATCCTGGACGGCGCGCCGGCGATCAACCGCGCGCTCTACTACAGCGACGATGACAGCAGTGAGATCGATTCCTCCCGCGTCCTTCTGAACGGGAAGCTGATCGATCTGCGTCCGCATACCCGTTTCGTCTATTTCCCGAAGCACAGCCACAACTACGTGGAATTCATCTACATGATCCAGGGAACGACCACCCACCGCATCGACGGCGAGGAGATCCTGCTGGAGGAGGGCGACCTGCTGTTCCTCAACCAGCACGCCACCCAGGAG
>CAMKDB010000130.1 GCA_946411155.1 uncultured Faecalibacterium sp. | reverse complement strand
GGCGGCGATCGAAAACGGCCTGCTTCACCGCGGGATACGGACCGCTTTTATTGAACTTGACGGAAGCGAGGGCATTACTCGTATCAACATGAAAATCAAATCAAAAGAAGGTGAAGGGTTAAAAGAGACAGAGATTAACGGGCAGGGTCCTAAAATCACAAAAGAAGCACTCGATCTGCTTTTTGCACGGATCGATACGCTGGGTCCGGACGATATGCTTGTCATTTCGGGTTCAGTTCCTTCTTCCATGCCTGCAGATACATATGAACAGATTCTTTCGAGATTGTCTGACGGAGACGGGACACGCATTCCGGTCGTCGTGGATGCGATCAAAGACTTGCTGCTCAAGTCTCTGCCTTACAAACCGTTTCTGATCAAACCCAACAACGGCGAACTTGAGGAACTGCTCGGGAAGCCGATGAAGACGACAGAAGAGATCATTGAAGGCGCAAAAGAGCTCCGGAAGCGCGGCGCCCGCAATGTAATCGTTTCCAGAGGCGGGGACGGCTCTGTCATGGTGACGGAGAACGGCATGTGCGACAGTGACCGCGTGTCGGAGGACGGAATGATCCATGACGGAAAGCGTATCGCGTATATAAAGGATTATCTCCGCAACCTGAAGCGGGCGGCGGACGAGGGAATCCCTGTCATAGGCTATCAGTACTGGTCTTTCCTGGACAATTTTGAATGGGCGGAAGGATATGAACCGCGCTTCGGACTCGTTTATGTGGATTACAGGACCCAGAAACGGATCATGAAGGATTCAGCGCTGTTTTATAAGAGCATTATTTCATCAAACGGAGAACTTCCGGACTGAAACGAATGCGCCGGAACTCACATACAAGAGCTGACACCCGACTATGTTGCGGTGTCAGCTCTTGTGTTATACTTTCTTCAATTGAGAAAAGGAGGTATAAAAATGCTCAGACAAGATGAATTGGAGCGGTATCTGAATTATTGCATGCATTCTGAGGCGGATTTTGCTGAAATCTATGAAGAAACGGAATCAAATGAAACGATCGCATTCCTCAATGGAAAGATGGAGGACGTGAACCAGACACTGATTCAGGGCGTAGGCGTCAGACTCTACAAAGGGCTCCAGTCGGTCTACGGCTATTCCAATGAAACCGATGAAAACGCGCTCATGCCGCTGCTGGAGGAACTGGTCGACGCGGTCGGGAAAAAGGAGACAGACGCAGATGTCCGTCTGGAACGTGTCACCTATGAGAACAGACATCCGGTGAAAATCGATTTCGAGACTGTTTCTCTGGAAGAGAAAGGCCAACTGCTGAAGAGAGCGACAGACGCCGCTTTCGGCGCGGATCCCAGGATCGTAAAAGTCCGTGCGAATCTGCTGAATGTCAGACAGGAGGTTCAGATCTCAAACAGTAACGGCAGACTGATCTCAGACTCACGCGTCCGTACCAGAATGATGGTCGACGCTTTCAGTCAGGAAGGAACGAATTTCCAAAGTGGCGCAGACAGGCGCGGTGCAGGGATGGGATTGGAATACTATGAGATCGTCACACCGGAACAGCTTGGAAAGGAAGCCGCCCGTGTGGCTCTGGTCAATCTGGAAGCAAAGGACTGTCCGTCCGGTAAGATGCCTGTTGTCATCGATAACGGTTTCGGCGGGGTCATCTTCCATGAGGCGTGCGGCCATGCGCTGGAAGCGACATCCGTCGCCAAGAATCGCAGTGTCTTCTGCGGCAAACTGGGACAGCAGATCGCTTCTACGTGTGTCAGTGCTGTCGATGACGGCACGATCCCGAATGCCTGGGGATCCCAGAATATCGACGATGAGGGCAATTTCCAGAAGCGAAGGCTCCTGATCGAGAACGGTATCCTCAAGACATACATGATCGATACCCTGAACGGGAGAAGAATGGGAATGGATTCCACATCCAGCTCCCGGAGGGAGTCCTATCAGTTCGAGCCTACGTCCCGGATGAGCAACACGTTCATCCTTCCGGGCGACGCAGAGTTTGAGGAACTCTTTGAAGGTGTCGAAAAAGGTCTTTATGCTAGAAAGATGGGCGGGGGAAGCGTGAATCCTCAGACAGGAGAATTCAACTTCGCCGTTCTGGAAGGATATATGATCGAGAATGGAAAGATCACGTATCCGGTCAAAGGCGCCGCCCTGATCGGGAACGGCAGAGATATTCTCTGGAATATCGATAAGGTGGGAAAAGAACTCAGGACCGGTCAGGGTATGTGCGGCTCCATGAGCGGGTCGATCCCGACTGACGTGGGCCAGCCGCCGATCCGTGTCACCTCGATCACTGTTGGAGGTACGGCAAATGAATAAGCAGAAATGGATCGAATACGCCTTGTCACAGGGATTTGAAGCATTTGAGATCTATCAGATGCTGGAGCAGGAGAAATCCGTGTCCTGGTATGAGGGACAGATGGATTCTTTCGTGACCAGCCATGTTCTCGGAACTTCGCTCAGAGGAACAGTCAATGGGAAACTGGCGAACTTCAGCGTGGAAGATCCGTCCGATTCCGGTATGGAGAAGATCGTCGCCGCGATGAAGACACAGGCAGAAGCGATTTCCTCGGATGAAACTGCCGTCATCCGGAAGCCCGAGAAAACGGAAGAAGTGAAATCTCTGAAAAACTGGGTGCGCCCTTCAAACGAACAGATCCGCGACGTCCTGGATACTCTCGAGAAGAAAATCCGGTCGTATGATCCCAGGATCGTCCAGGTAGCGGGCATCCACTGGCAGGAAGTCACGACAAAACGCGAGATCGTCAATTCCAACGGATTGTCCGTGGAGGACGGCGGTTACGCGCAGGTCCTGTTTGCAGGGGCGGCAGCAGCTGAAAACGGTACGGTCAAGAATGCCTACAAAGTCGAAGTGGTTGAAGATCTCGGCTCGTTTGATCTGGATGGATATGTGGAAAAACTATGCGGTGAGATCCTGAAAAAACTCGGAGCGTCTTCCATCCGCAGCGGGCAGTACCCGGTCATCCTGGAGAAAGACGCAATGACCAATCTGTTTACCGCATTTACGGGATTGTTCTCCGGCGATCTGATCTCCAAAGGGATTTCCCCGCTGAAAGACAGTCTGGGGAAGACCGTGTTCTCGGAAAAGATCACCGTGATCGACGATCCGAAACTGCAGGATGCGATCACTGTTTCCAATTACGATGATGAGGGTTGCCCGACACGAAGCAAGAAACTCGTTGACTCCGGCGTCTTCACGACCATCGCCTACGATTCGAAAAGCGCGCTGAAGATGGGAACGGAAAGCACCGGGAACGGTTTCCGGCGTTCCTACACGTCTCCGGTCAGCGTTTCACCGAAGAACTGCTATATTGTTCCGGGAAAGAAAGATCTGGATGAACTGTGCGCTTCGATGGGGGAGGGACTGGTCATCACGACCCTGATGGGACTCCATGCGGGCATTGATTTTGTCACGACCAACTTTTCCCTTCAGTGCGAAGGCTACTGGGTCAGGGAAGGAAGGAGAGACCGCAGCGTTTCACTGATTACCATGGCAGCGAATTTCCTTGAACTGATGAAATCTGTCGAGGAAGTGGGAAGTGATCTGGAGTGGAAGACCGGGTCAATTGCCTGCCCTAGCATCCGGTTCCGTTCCTGCGCGATCTCTGGAGAATAATCCCTATTGAGAGGAGAAATACAAATGGAACAGAATAAAAAGATTCTCAGGCTTGAGACTGATGAATTTTGGGCGGATTCCACGGTCATTGAAGCCGGGGATTATGTCTTTGTCGGATATTGCATGGGCAACGAAGGCGGAACGATTCAGGAGCAGATCGCCGGCGCGTTCGATACGCTGGAAAAACGTCTGGCGAAAGCCGGACTTGGTCTGGACTCCGTAGTGAAGATGGACTGCATGTTCCGGAATATCAAAGATCTGGATTATCTGGCGGATATCATTAAGGATAAATTCAAAGGGAAGTATCCCGTACGGAAAGCGTTTTCCACAGACTTTCTGAGGGAAACGATGTCTTTCCAGATTGACGCGATCGCATATAAAGGCTGATCAAAGCAAAAAAAGAGGCTGCGGCGTTTTAGGCACCGCAGCCTTTGCCATTTGTTGGAGGAGCTAAGCAGAAGTCTTCTTCAGAAGCATCTCATGGTAGACCGCCATGACAGCCAGAAGGAGTGCTAGGTAGTACGGAAAGAAACCGATGCCGGCTTTGGATGAGAGCCATCCGAACAAAGGAGGCATCAGCGTTGTGCCGACGTAGGCGCTGGCCATCTGCACCCCGATGAGCGCCTGGGAACGGTCCGCGCCGAAATGCTGTGGGGTCGAATGAATGACGCTGGGATAAACCGGCGCGCATCCCAATCCGACGAGGATGAGCCCTGACAGTGCAAGAGCCTCGTGATCCGGAATCAGTAGAAGCAGAATGCCTGCGCAGATGATCCCGCTTCCAAGACGGATCATCTGGGTGTCGGAGAGCCTGAAGGTCAGGAATCCGCTGATCGCTCTCCCTGTTGTGATCCCGATGAAAAACATGCTGCCGAAGCCTGCGGCGGTGACAGGATCAATCCCGCGCGCATCCACCAGCCAGCTGCTAGCCCAGAGGCTGACGGTCTGCTCCAGGGCACAGTAGCAGAAGAAACAGATCAGGACTTCCTTCGCACCGGGGATCAATACAGTCTCACGGAGTGTGAGAACGGTACCGCTTGCGGATCCTTCGCCTCCGGTTTCAGGCTGTTTCCACTTGGGAAGTGAAAGGAAAAGAATACAGGTGAGCACCAGTTGGATGATACTGATGATCCGGTATCCCATCCGCCAGGATTGCCCTGCCGTCAGCGCGGCACGCATCACGTAGGGACCGGTCATTGCGCCGACACCCCACATGCAATGCAGCCAGCTCATATGTCTGCTGGCATAGTGAAGGGCGACATAGTTGTTGAGAGCGGCGTCCACACCTCCCGCGCCAAGTCCGTAAGGAACCGCCCACAGACAAAGAAAAGGAAATGAATGAGAAAGGGAATTGCCCATCAGCGCGATACAGGTCATGGCGACGCTCACTGCAGTGACTTTTCCGGCGCCGAATCTGCGCGTCAGCCTGTCGCTCAGCAGACTTGAGACGACTGTGCAGACAGCGACGATGGAAAAGATGATGCCGGACCAGGACAGCGGTACCGTGAGATCCTGATGCATGACCGGCCATGCGGATCCAAGAAGAGAATCCGGAAGTCCGAGGCTGATGAAGGAAAGATAGATGATGGCAAGCAGAAAAGACATACAGTCTCCTTATGGTTCTGAAGTGTTTCCATTATAGTCGATTCTTCGCATATTTAGGAAGATAATACCCGGAGCCTCTGACATCTG
>CAMKDB010000129.1 GCA_946411155.1 uncultured Faecalibacterium sp. | reverse complement strand
ATCGCGCTGGGGCATCACTTTTCCGACGTTATCGAAACCACACTGATCGGTATGTTCTACAGTTCCCAGATGTCCGCGATGCCGCCAAAACTGCACAGTCTTAACTTTCCTGGGATGGAACTGATCCGTCCGTTGTACTGTGTCCATGAGGAAGATATCATCGCCTGGACACGTTATAATAATCTTTCTTTTCTCCGTTGTGCATGTAAACTGACTGAAGGCACTGAGACCGGAGAAATGGAAAGCAAGCGGAAAGAGATTAAGCTGCTGATTCGGGAACTGCGAAAGACAAACCCGGATATAGAAAAAAGCATCTTTAACAGCCTTCACGCGGTAGAAATCCGTACTTTCCCCGGCTATCGTCTGAGCGGTGAAGACCACTCTTTCCTTGAGCATTATGAGGATATGTCTTCGGAAAAGAACTGAACAGATCGGCGATAATCCATTACAAAAGCGGTGACCGACACTTGTCACCGCTTATATTTATAATGAAGATGTTTCTCAATAAAAACCAGTTTTGCTGTCACTCGTTTTCCAGTGTAATCACAACGAGTTCAGGCGGATTGAACAGTCTGAACGGAACAACACTGGTTCCCAGTCCCCTGCTTATATACATTCTGGTATTTCCTTCCTGATACATACCGCAGTCATATTTCGGAAACCAGCCCTGCATCGGAACATAGAAAGCACCAATTCCTGGAATACGTATCTGTCCGCCGTGTGTATGGCCGCACAGTACAAGATCGATTCCCAGTTCAGCATAGACGCCCATAACTTCCGGCCGGTGAGAGAGCAGCAGTGTAAACAGACTGCTGTCATATGGAATAGACTGAATCGCATCCCGTACAGTCTGAGCATCCCGCTCATATTTTTCATCGTTAATAAAGCCTGGATCGTCAATCCCAAGGATCTGAATCGAATCCTCTCCCCGGCTCACAGATACCATTTTCCCCCGAAGCACTTCGATTCCGTATGCTGTCATTCCTCCGAGGAGCCGCTCGAGATCCGGAGCGTCTAGTCTTGTTTCATGGTTACCGGTGACATAACAGCAAAACGATATAGATGAAAGATCTCGGAAAAACCGAAGGATTTTCTTCAGATCCGTATCTTTACCGCCTACGAAATCTCCGGTAAGCGCGACACAATCCGCGCCGATAGTTTTCACTCTGTCCAACAGTTCTTCCTGCTCACTTCCAAACTGCGCCTCATGCAGATCCGAGATCTGCATGATCCGGTATCCGGAAAACGCCTTCGGAATCTTACAGTCTTTTACTGTTATTTCTGTCGTTTCGATCATCAAAATACTCCTGTATTCCAAAAAGGAAGAAACCACCGATTCGGGGGACTCCATTTTTTCAGAAGTTTCAAAAAAACCGGCATCAGCCGGTTTTTGTTCTGTTTCCGATCACATTACCTCAGGTGCTGAGACACCTACCAGATAAAGAGCGTTCTTCAAAGTCGCCATCGTAGCACGGACAAGACCGAGACGCTGATTCGTCAGATCAGGATCATCCGGATTGTTGACCTTGCAGCTGTTGTAGTAGCTGTGATACAGCTTAACAAGCGAAATGATAAGATCCGTCATGCGGCTGGGTTTTCTTGTTTCTGCACATGCAGCGACTTCGGATGGGAATTCCGCAATCATTTTAAGAAGCTGGAGCTCTTTCTCATCTGTTAATCTCGGATAATTGTCCTGCTTTTTGAAATCAGGCAGTTTCCGGATGATTGCCGCCATACGGGAGTGCGCATACTGCGCATAGTACACCGGGTTGTCGTTATCCTTTGTGCGGGCTTTCTTCATGTCAAGATCCATGGGAGAAGACACATCTTTCGAGACGAAGAACCATCTGGCAGCATCCAGCCCGATATCGTCACACAGTTCACGAAGCGTGATCGCGTTGCCTGTCCGCTTGGACATCTTCACCTCAACGCCATCCTCGACCATACGAACCATCTGGATAATATCGACCGAAAGTGTTCCGTCTGGGTAACCAAGCGCTTTCAGCGCAGCCTTCATTCTGGTGACATAGGAATGGTGATCCGCACCCCAGAGATCTACAAGAATCGGATAACCGCGCTCAACCTTGTAAACGTGATTCGCGACATCAGGGGTCAGATAAGACAATGTTCCATCGCTCTTGCGCATAACCCGGTCTTTGTCATCGCCGTAATCCGTGCTTCTGAACCAGAGAGCGCCGTCTTTCTCATAAAGAAGACCGAGTTCATCCATACGGGCAAGGACTGCATTGATCCTTTCCCTGTTGTTGGCATAGAAAAATGTCTCATGGATCCAGGATTGCATCCGAACCCCGTAATACTCCAGATCCCGTTCTATTTTTTTGAGTTCCAGTGTTTTTCCCTCTTCCATGAAATAGGCAAGGCGTTCCTGAGGATCCGCAGTCAGCCACTTGTCACCGTCTCTTCTGGCAATCTCGTATGCGATCTGACGTACATCTTCTGCGTGATAGCCGTTTTCCGGAAGAGGATACTCTTTGCCGAAGTACTCAAAGTACCGGGAGGTCAGAGATTCTCCCAGCATGACGATCTGATTTCCGGCATCGTTCACATAAAACTCACGGAGCACATCCCATCCGCTTGCTTCCAGAAGCCGGCAGATGCTGTCTCCCCAAGCCGCACCGCGGGCATGGCCGCAGTGAAGGTCTCCTGTAGGATTTGCGGATACCCACTCAACCAGGATCTTTTTTCCATTTCCGGAATTGTTATGCCCATAATTATCTCCGGCATCCAGAACGTCGTTGATTACCTCGGAGAGTGCACTCTGCCTGATTTTGAAGTTGATGAATCCCGGACGCGCTACGGAGATCTGTTCTGCTTCAGGAACAAGATCAGAGAGCGGAGCCGCAATAGCTTCCGCAATCTCAAACGGATTCTTCCGCAGTGTTTTCGCCAGTTTCATCGGGACACTGAGCGCATAATCGCCAAGATTTCTGTCCCTCGGTTTTTCTACAGCGTAATCGCTCTCCGTAAGGTCAAGTCCGTACAGCGAAAGAATCGTCTGCCGGGATGCATCGAATATCTTTTGTTCAAAACGGTTCATAGAATCGGATCCTTTTCTTTCCTTTGATCTGTTTGCTGTTTAATCAAACGGATTTGTTCCCGGTCATTTTTCCGGGAAAGACGTGATAATTGTATCCTTTCCGCAGTTTTATTGCAAGGAACAGCATTTGGGAAGCATTTCTCATCTGTTTATAGCGAACAGGCGGCGCCAAAAGTGCCGCCTGCAATCGTCAATCCTTATAGCAAATCAGACCGTCTTCTTCCCTCTCTTCCTGCTCTTCTCCTTTGCTTCCCCCGACATACTCCTGCCCGGATTTGTGAAGAATTCCCGGAATTGGGTCGGTGTCATGTTTTTGAACTTGTAGAAGTTGAGGTTGAAAGTCTTGACATTATTGTATCCAACATCATATGCGATATCTGTAATAAAGGAATCCGTGGACTGCAGGAGGTCACACGCTTTGTTGATCCTGACATAGTTCAGTAGACCATCAAAATTCTTCTCTGCATAATAAAGCAGAAGCCTGTTCAGATCCTGAACACTTACACCGAATTCTGATGAGACAATTGCTGCGGTCAGCCCTTCTTTCATGTAGTTTTTATACACATAATCCGTGAGCTTGTATGCAGTTTCACGCTCTGATCTGGTCACCCTTGAATGTGCTTTACCGTAGATTGCCCTGTATCTGTTTGGCGTAATCCCGACTCTGTCCACAAAATGCTTGGACAGATGCGATGCATCGACGAATCCAACCAGTTTTGCGATTTCGTCCAGTGTGAGTTGAGTATAGATCAGATAATCAGATACTTTATCTATCCGGATGCTGGTCAGCAACTTGACGAAAGTCGTACCGGTCGTCTCCGCTATCCTTTTTCCGAGACCGGATTCTGAAAGGAAGAATACTTCAGCGACCTTAGTCAAGGTCAGTTTTTCAGAAGAATGCGCATAAATATAACTCAGTATCGAATCCGGGTTGTTCCTGATTCTGTTTGGGACATATTCTCCCCTGAAATAAATCAGAAAGCGGTAATAGCAAGCCATCAATTCCATTACTTTGAGCGTAACCACAAAGCTCCCGATCGGATTACCGGGACGGGGGAGCGGGGCAGATTCCAGACCCAATTCTCTACGAAGCAGCCCAGTGATATCTTCTACGATTTTAGTCTGGTCTTCATCCAAATAAATGACCGGTGTAGTAAAAACCGTTTGAATCAGCTCGCTTCCCTCACAGTCTGAGAGAGGCATGTACTTCAGGGTATAGTTGATATACTGGATATCATAGGCAATCTTCTCCATCTGAATCGTCTCTTCCACATCAGGAAAACTGAAGACTGACCATGGAGCAATGGAAACCAGCATATTGGGACGGATCTGATATTCGACCCCGTCGAGCAGCACTTTCGCCTTTCCCTGTCTGATGAACAGCATCCTTGCCGACTTGTTGATCAATGGCCGAGTAGGATGATCGAGGGATACATAATCAAGAGAACAGATTGAACCCGGATCGATCTCCGATATCCAATCCTCCAAAAAAACAGCTTGTTCCGACAATTTTTTTCCTCTTTCTAATTATATTTGCCAATTTAGTGAATCTGCATATTCCCATTCTCAGGAGCGGATATTCATCTCCGGATCAGCGTTCCTGTCCTCCCATCCAGCGCCTCTGCGGCTTTGGATAGCGATGTGATCAGTGCTGTACTCTTTTTTTTGCTGTTCAGAACAAAATCCATACAAGCTTCCACTTTAGGTAGCATGCTGCCGGGAGCGAACTCTCCTGCCTCGATATATGTTCTGCACTCTTCCGCAGACATTTCGGATAGTTCTATCTGGTCAGGCTTATTGAAATGCAAGCAGACCTTTTCAACTGCTGTAAGAATAATGAGGCTGTCAGCATCCAGTTCTTTTGCCAGTAGCGCGCAAGCTCTGTCTTTATCAATGACAGCATCAACCCCCTTCAGTCCATGGTCTGTTCTTACCACAGGGATTCCGCCGCCCCCGACCGTAATCACTGTAACACCTGCCTGAACAAGTTGTTCAACTACTCCGATCTCGACGATTTCTTTCGGGAGCGGAGACGGCACAACACGGCGATAACCTCTTCCGGCATCTTCCACAAACGGGACATCTTTCTCGGCTGCAATCCGATCCGCTTCTTCTTTCGAATAGAACAGACCAACGGGCTTGGTCGGATGTTGGAAACCGGGATCTTTGGGGGCCACGACGACTTGCGTAACGACCGTAGCACAGTCTTTCCGAATCCCTCTGGCTTCGAGTTCATCTCGGATCGCCTGCTGAAGATGATAACCGATATAACCCTGTGTCATCGAACCGCATTCCGCAAAAGGCATGAACGGTGTATTGCCACCATTCTGGGATGAAAACTCCATCGCCGAATTAATCATTCCCACCTGCGGTCCATTGCCGTGTCCGACAACGACCTGATAGCCTTTCTCGATGAGATCGGCAATCTGTTTTGCTGTGGATCTCACAAGACACAACTGCTCCTCAGGTGTTTTACCCAGTGCGTTTCCACCTAACGCAACAACAATTCTTTGTTTTTTCATGTCCCGGCTCATTTCAGTGTCGCATACATAACTGCCTTGATCGTATGCATGCGGTTCTCTGCT
>CAMKDB010000128.1 GCA_946411155.1 uncultured Faecalibacterium sp. | reverse complement strand
TGAAAGCGCTGCTGACGAACAAGTATTATGTCTGCCTGATGGTCATTGCTATCGTAATGAACGTCGTAGACAGTTTCAAGGGCGGCAACGTCCAGTATTTCTACGTCAAGTTCCTGCTTGGCGGAGACCAGAACCCCATGATGTATACGATCTTCCAGATCGTCACCGGCATTCCCGCCGGGATCGGCGCATTCATCGTCTATCCGCTGGCGAAAAAATATGGTATCCGTAACGTTACCTTCTGTGGGTACGCTCTTTGGCTTCTCGGAAGTGTGATCGGACTGCTGTTCCCGTCTTCCATGATTCCGGTCATGGTCGGCGGCTTCATCAAGAACGTCGGTATGCTTCCCAACGCTTATGTTGCGGCGACGTTGCTGTGTTATGCTTTCGACAGTGTGGAAGCCCGTTCCGGTCTGCGCCTGGAAGGGCTTATGGGTGTTTCCATCATCTCCGCATTCAGTTCGCTGGTCAGTGCACCGTTCGCAGGCGGATTTGAAGCGATGCTCCTGAAACTGGGTTTCGTGGACGTCAATGGGATCGCTCCTTCCGCAGAAGTGCTCCGTTTCATCGTCATCTCCTTCTATGTCTTCGATATCATCCTGTCTGCTGTTGCGCTGCTGATGCTGCCGCAGGTGGATGTGGAGAAACATCTGCCTGAGATCAACAGCATTCTGGCAGAACGGAAGGAAGCGGCTTTGGAGCGGTTCGAAGCGGGTGAATAAGAATGAATCCTGTTCTGCCGCTGAATGAATACGTTCCGGACGTGGAAGCGCATGTGTTCGGTGATCGTGTCTATCTGTACGGAAGTCACGACCAGGCGGATTCCGAAAGGTTCTGTGTACAGGACTATACGGTCTGGTCCGCTTCGGTTTCGGACCTGACCCGGTGGACCTGCCACGGCGTAACCTACCGGAAGGATCAGGATCCCCACAGCATCAACGGGAAGCCTGTGGATTTCTATGCCCCGGACTGCGTACAGGGACCGGACGGCAGATTCTATCTGTATTATGTGGCGATGGGACCGAACACAAAGGGGTTCGGCCCGATCTCCGTGGCGGTCTCCGACTGCCCGGAAGGTCCTTTCGATTATCTCGGCGACATCCGGTATCCGGACGGCACTGCCGTAAAAAAATATCTGAATAACGATCCCACTGTCCTGAACGACGGCGGGAGGATCTATCTCTATTACGGCTGGGGACTTGGAAGGGACTTCCGGAACCCCCTGATGCGGCCGGTCTATGATTTCGTCCTGAGCAAACTCTCCGGACGCCCGATGGCAGAGATACAGAGCACGGAGCCGTGCATCCTTTCCTGTGCGTTCGCGGAACTTGAGCAGGATATGCTCACCGTGAAAGAGGGACCGAAAGCCGTGCTGGACAGCAAGACGACCGCTTCGAGGGAGTCTGCGCTGTACCGGCACGCATTTTATGAGGCGCCGTCGATCAGACGGATCGGAGAGCTGTACTACCTCGTTTATTCCTCCGGAGAGAACAACGAACTTGCTTATGCAACGAGCCGGTATCCGGATCACGGATTTGAGTACCGCGGTGTGATCATATCCAACAGCGATCTGGGATTTGAGGGGAATAAAGAACCGAAGAATAACAGTTCGACGATCCATGGAAGCATCGAACGGATCAACGGACAGGATTATGTGTTCTATCACCGCTGCACAAATAATACGGATTATTCCCGTCAGGTGTGCGCGGAACGGATCCGGATCCGTGAGGACGGCAGCATCGATCAGGTGCGTATGACCAGCAGCGGGCTCGAAGAGGCGATCCCTGCGAAAGGGATCCTCTCACCCGGACTCTGCTGCAATCTGGTCACACCGAAAAAGATCCCCCTCGGTGTCGGGAAACAGCAGTCGCTGCCGCGAATCGCGGAGAAGGATGGAAAACAGGTCCTTGCGGATCTGACAGCGGGAACGGAAGCAGTCTACAGATATCTGGACCTGACCGGAACGAAGCGGCTCACGGTACACCATACCGGAGAAGCGAAGATCCTCGTCAACGGCGAGCTTTCGGACGGGAACGGCAGGTTCCGGATTTCCGGAGGCACACGCGAGGTGCTGACGCTGAAGATCGCGGAAGGCAGATGTACAGTCACGGAACTGGAGTTCAACTGAGGAGAAGAAACATGGCGAAGTATCGTATCTACGGTAACCGGACGGCGGATGAGACACAGCTGGAGAAAGAGAACCGGCTGCTGGCAAGGATCGTTGCGGAAGAGAGTTTCGTGCTGCTGGAGAACGACGGCGTGCTGCCGATCCGCCCCGGCAAGGTCGCCCTCTACGGCGGCGGTGCGCGCATGACTGTGAAAGGCGGAAGCGGAAGCGGCAATGTCCGGGAGCGGTTCAGTGTCAGCATCGAGGAGGGATTGACAAACGGCGGATTTGAGCTCGTCGGGAAAGAATGGCTGGAACGTTTCTCTGAGATCTATGAGAACGATAAAAGAGAATACCACAGGAAAGTGGAGGCAGCCATCAAAGACTATCCGGTCTGGAAGGTCATGGATATGTTCCGGAAGATCGATGAGTTTCATCTGGCATATCCGGTCGGAGACGGGATCCGGGAAACGGACCTTACTGACGAAACGGATACCTGCGTCTATGTGATCTCCAGACAGGCAGGCGAAGGCGCGGACCGGAAACGGAAAGAAGGAGATTATCTTCTCTCGGAGCAGGAGATCGTGAATCTGACAAGGTGCAGGCAGCACTACGCGAAGCTGATCGTGATTCTGAACTGCGGATCTTCTCTGGATCTGTCCCCGCTGAGGGAACTCGGTCCGAACGCCGTCCTGTATTACGGACAGGCGGGAGAAGAAGGCGGGAATGCGCTGTGCCGTGTCCTGACCGGCACCGTAACGCCTTCCGGAAAACTGACGGACACCTGGGCGGTCTCCTATGACGACTACCCCGTCGCGGGTATCGCGCATCCCGAGCGTCTGGAAGAAAACTATGAAGAGGGGATCTATGTCGGATACCGTTGGTTCGATGCCGCGGGGATCCGTCCGCTGTATCCCTTCGGGCATGGACTGAGTTATACATCCTTTACCCATTCTGCGCGTGAGATCCATGTGAGTGGAAGCAGCGTGACAGTGCGATGCTCCGTGAGAAACACCGGGGAACGTCCCGGCAGGCAGACGCTCTTCTGCTTCGTATATCCCGCAAACCGGAAAACGGAAAGGGAAGTCAGAAGTCTCACCGCGTTCGGGAAAACCGATCTGCTGCTCCCGGGCGAGGAAGGAACAGTGGTTCTTGATTTTGATCTTCGGGATTATGCCGCGTACGATGAGCGGAACAGCAGATTTGTCCTGGAGAAGGGCCTCTATGGTGTCGCCGTCGGTACAGACGCGGAAAAAGTCAGTATGGTCTGCGCACTGAACCTCGCTGCAGACACGGTCACGGAGCAGTGCAGATCCAGCTGTTCGAAGAAAGCGCCCTTCAATGACCGGAGTTTCCTGCCAAAGGAGCAGGACCTGAGCGGGGTGCCGGTATATGACGTTACCGTGTGTACAGTCACGCATGATTATGAGTATCATCTTCCCGCGGCACCTGAAAAGGTGCGGCGCTATCTGGATACTCTTTCCGACGAAGAACTCGCGATGTTCACCATGGGCGGAGGTTATTTCGCCAAACAGTACATCAGAGTGATGGGCAGCTGCGGAAATACGACGAGTCTCCTTACAGGAAAGGGAATTCCGAACATCATCATGTCGGACGGACCTGCGGGGATCAACATCATGCCGAAGTCCGCCTATTCCAGAGGGGGATCGATCCGCTACGTCGATGAACTGCCGGAAGAATGGCAATGGGGATGGATCAGGAAGATCGTCTCAAAATGCCGGTTCCTCTTTGCGGGGAAGAACGACACCTTCTGTTACCAGTACTGTACGGCGTGGCCGAACGCTACGCTGATGGCGCAGTCCTTCGATACGGAGTTGATTGAACGGGCAGGGGAAGCCATCGGGAAAGAAATGCTCGTCATGGGCGTCACGGTCTGGCTTGCTCCTGCGCTGAATATCCACAGAGATCCTCTGTGCGGCAGAAATTTTGAGTATTATTCAGAAGATCCGGTCGTCTCCGGACTGATGGCTTCGGCAATCACCCGTGGAGTACAGAAGAACGGCGGTGTCGGCGTCTGCGTGAAACACTTTGCCTGCAACAATAGGGAAGACGACCGAACAGAAGTATCCTCCAATGTGTCCGAACGCGCGCTGCGTGAGATCTACCTGAAAGGATTCCGCATCGCATGCCGGGAGCAGCCGATGGCACTGATGACCTCATATAACCGTCTCAACGGCGTGTACACGGCTAACAGCAGGGAACTGCTTACGGATATTCTCCGGTGCGAGTGGGGCTATGATGGCCTTGTCATGTCCGACTGGGACGGCGTCGACCGCGGTTCCTATACGGAAGCGGTACGGTGCGGGAACAACATGATTATGCCGGGGCGGAAGGATATATATGAGAAGATCGTTTCCTCAATGAGGGACGGAACACTCTCCAGAGAAGAAGTGAAAGTATCCGCTCTGTATGCGCTGAAGATGATCTTCAACGCGAAGACGACAGAAGATTTCATACGGGAGAACCGCTGACAGACAGCTCGGCGGGAGGAGGTTCAAAATGGCATTTCCGGAAGACTTCCTGTGGGGAACGGCAACAGCCTCTGCGCAGATCGAAGGAGGGTGGAACGAAGGCGGAAGAACGCCATCCATCTGGGACGTTGCCCCAAAAGATAAGATCCGCAACGGTGAGAACTGCCACACTGCCTGCGACCATTATCACCGCTGGCGAGAAGATGTCGCCTTGCTGAGAGAACTCGGCGTCAGATCGTACCGTTTTTCCCTCTCCTGGTCCAGAATCATTTCCGCTGAGGGACAGGTCAATAAAGAAGGGATCCGTTTCTATCAGGATCTTGTGACAGAACTGAAAAAGAACGGGATCGAGCCTTTGGTTACAGTCTATCATTGGGATCTTCCGGTATGGGTGCAGGAGAAAGGCGGCTGGCTTTGGGAAGGGATCATTCCGCTGTTCCGGGAATACACCTTGACCGTTGTCCGCGCACTCTCGGATAAGGTCCGGTACTGGATTCCGATGAACGAACCGCAGTGTTTCATTATGAACGGACATATGACAGGAGTGCATGCGCCGTTCATGAAGAGGTATCTTGCCTTGCCCAGGCTGACGCGGATCTGCCTGATGGCATTCCATGAGTCGGCGGACGTGATCCGGAAAGAGGCGGTCTTGGATCCGAAGATCGGGATCGCAATGGCGGCAGGCGCATTCATTCCGGAAGATGAGACCGCGGAGTCGATCGGGAAGACAAGAACAGACTCGTTTTCAAAAGGCACAGGACTGATGAGCAACCGCTGGTGGGGGGACCCTCTTCTGAAGGGTGAACCTGTGCGTGCATTCGGGATCTATCATATTTCCCGTAAGTATATGCCGAAGATCAGGACGAAGCTCGACTTCCTCGGAATCAATGTTTATGCGCCGTTTCAGGAGAACTGGTACGGAAAGAATGACGATCTGCCTGAGGAGAAAAAGAATTCTCTTGGATGGGTCAACGACGGCAGATGTCTTTACTGGACGATCCGGTTCATGAATGAACGGTATGGCCTGCCTGTCATGGTGACGGAGAACGGCATGTGC
>CAMKDB010000127.1 GCA_946411155.1 uncultured Faecalibacterium sp. | reverse complement strand
GTCTGTTACCACCGGGCAGGCACAAGCTCGCGAATTCATTCGTGAGTAGTTGACGGTCAGACGGATCCCTTTTCCGAACAGCGGTTTTTTGAAATGCAGTTCCACATCCAGTGACATAAATACACCTCTTAAAAAACACCCGCTCAGAAATCACTCATGCATGTCTATATATCGTTGATCCGGACAGTTATTTCGCATCATTTTGTCAGCTCTTTTTTGTCGCTTTGTATTCATCGACTCTGGCGCGCATTTCATCATCCATGTTCCATACGAACTTGAACGACGCCCAGGATCCAAGGACCAGGATCCCCGGCAACAAAATACATAACACTTTAATACCGGTGATCGTTGACGCCGACTGGGCAGTTAACGTGCCGTTATATCCGACCATTCCAAGAAGCAGCATTGCGGCGGAGTTTCCGATCGTCTGCCCGACTCTGCGGCTGAGGTTGAAGGTGCCGTAGATCGATCCCTCCGTTCTCTTTCCGGTGATCATCTCGTTATAATCGATCGCTTCACCCACAAGTCCCCACTGCATGTAGATGGAAATAAAGGCAAAGCCCATCGCCATATTGCTGCAGACCGCATAGACCCAGGGATTCACGTTGAACATCATCATTGCGGCAAACAGCACCACATACATGGCACAGCTTATCAAAAGACCGTAGCGGATCAGTTTTTCCAATCCGATCTTTTTGGCAATAATCGGCCCAAAAATGAAAATCAGGAGCATCGGCGGCGCACTCAGTAAAGTGCCGTATCCGGCAATGGAGATGTCACCCAGAACATCCGCAAACATATAGTTGTTCAGCGTGTTGCCGACATACTGCATCATACAGATGAATATGCCGTGAACACACAGAGCCACAAAGGGGCGGTTGACCTTGAAGACCTGAAGGATATCCGTGACCTTGATACTGTCACCGCCTTCCGTTTGGCTTCCGGTCGTATTCCCGGTATTCCTCTCAAATGTCAGCGCATAATGTCCCAGACACATCACCAATCCGATCAGGGCACAGACGGCTGCGCCGAGCGCATAACCGGTCGGGTTGTTTTCCCCGTATTGTTTCAGGAACAGCGGCATAATGAACAGCGAGATCAGCGTGGCACCAGCGCTGCCGATGCCTCTGGCGGAAGATAACGCCGCTCTCTCCTCATCATTATCTCCCATTGCGGACAGCAAAGACCCCATCGGGATATTGAACATGGTGTAGGAGCCTTCATACAGGATCTTCAGCAGGAACAGGAAGCAGAGCCTTACAAGTCCATCTGCCAGACTCGGGACAGACCACAGGGCAATGAACGATACGCACAGCAGCGGAGCGGATTTCAGGATCCACGGACGGAACTTTCCCCTCGGATCCGTACTGCGTGCGTAGGATCTGTCAATGTATGCGCCCATCAGCGGGTCGTTCATGAAGTCCCAGATGTTCCAGATAAGCAGAAGGATTCCGATCGTACCCGGGCTTATCCCCAGCGCATCTGTACAGTACATGGAAAAAGTACTGCTCATCAAAGCGAAGGTCATGACGCCTCCGGCGTCTCCCAATCCATAACCGATCTTGTGTTTCAATTTCAAAGAACCTTTTTCTTCTTTCATTCGTAAGCTCCTCACTCGATTTATCTGAATAATTCGATTCTTATCCTTCAGTGAACCAGACAGGCAGGTCGAAAGCGGTACAGCTCACTCTGACGGAGGTTCCTCCATCAATCGGTTCGCCTTCACCCCTCAGCCTGAAACCGACGTCACTCCCGGGTAGACGGACTGTCAGTTCAGTAACTCCTTCATCGAATACCGGGCACACCAGTATTCTGTCTCCGCACATGAAACAATCCGATTCTCTGTCATAATTCGCATCTCTCAAAAAGACAGGCGTGATCAGCGGCATATCGTTCTCCCCGGACCGTTTCATCTGCTCTGACAGATAAGGGATCAGACGTTTCCTCAGAGCAAAGATCGCTTTTACGGCATCCATCAGATCCGGATACAGCCATGGCATCGTCGACTCTTCACCGGGCTTCCATGAATGAAGTACAAATCTCGGTAAGAAAACTCCGTACTGAAGCCAGCGCATGAACAGTTCCCTGCCCGGTTTCGGACCGGAAAAACCGCCGATATCCGGTCCAAAGAAACTGAATCCGGAAAGCGACATGGTCATTGCCTGATAATGGTTGAATCTCAGATCCCTGAAACTCGTATAGTTATCTCCCGTCCACGTGGTGGCAATACTCTGACTTCCCGCAACAGCGCATCGTGTAACGATGAACGGCTGCACATTGGACTCTTCACAGGCTTCCCTGCTTGCCTTCGTCATCAGGAACGAGAACAATGGTTTGATAAGTCTGGCAGGAATCTCTTTCCCGAAGCCATGAGCATAGACGTCTTTATCAAAAATGTCGTATTCGTTGTTGTCGTTCCAGATATCGTCGTATCCACGGTCGACAAGAACTTCCTTCACACAGTTCTTCCAGAAGTCATACGCCCCGGGATTCGTAAAATCCAGATAGCTGGCATTGCCGCCCCAGAATGGGAATCTGGCAGGCGTTCCGTCCGGATAATGCAGGAACCAGCCGTTCCGGGCGATCTGTTCGTATAATGGGTGATCATCCAGAAATGCGGGCTTCACGTTGGGAATGATCTTCATCCCCCTGCTCCGGAAATGATCAGACAGTCCTTCCGGATCCGGTATCTTGTCTGTGTTCCAGTGGAAGACATACCGTTTATCATTGATCTGCGTATATCCGCTGGACAGATAAAATCCTCCTGCCTCGATCCCATATTCCGAACACCGGTCAGCAAAAGACCGCAGACGCCGGTCTGCATCCGGTGCATCTGTGTATTCCATCGTAGAGCCACAGTACCGGAATGCCCAATCGGGTATCCTGCAGATCCCACCGGTCATGTGAATGAAGTTCCTGATGATCGTTCCGGCATTTCCGAAGAGAATATAGAAGACCATATTCTCTTCTTCATATCGGATGGAATTGAACAATTCGTAGTAATTATCGTGTTCTCTCCCGAAATCGATCTCGCCTGAACTGTAGGTATCATAATAGACTCCGTAGCTGCCTGCTCTGTTCTCACAGATATAGAAAGGCAGGTGTTTGTACAGCGGATCGCTGTATTCCGCTCTGAAGCCCATGGAATCATTCGTGTCCAGTTTATAGTGCTGATGATTCTTGTTGACCCTTCCGGCTTTATCGCCCAGTCCATAGATAAACTGATCATCTTCCCGGCGTGTGTAATGTACGGAGCCGTCGCCCAATTCACCGCCAAAATTATATGCCAACCCGCTGCGGTCCTGATAAAGGATCCCGCGTTCGCTGCATACGGTGATGCGGAAATTCATCAATTCGATCCTGAAATCAAGTCCGCAGTGTCTGAAGCAGACCGAACCGTCATCTTCAGATACCGAAGGAGAGCAAAGATCAAATCCATCCAGAGACAGTTTGTCCCTTCCTTCATTTTGCTGGCCATTATGCCCGGGATCGATGCTGAACGTCGGAAGGATATCCCTGCTTTTGATCAGAGCTACCCTGAGCATATCCCGAATAAAATCAACGCGCATGATGACGCCGTCGCATTCATAAAGGCGCGTATGACCGGTGTCCTGACACAGTTTGAATTGATGCCTGAATTTCACGCTTTCGGTGCTCCTTTTGTCAGCATATTCTTTACCAGCCTGAGATAGGATGGTCTGCCCATCTTTGTTTCTTTCACAGTGAAGCACAATACCTTACGGTTAACCCCGTATGTTTTTTGCCAGACAGGCAGAGCAGCTCCATTGGGATCTCCGGTTCTGGCAAAGTTTGCCAGGTAATCCATCATCTGTCCCGATACGTCCCTGTCTCTGTCTCTGAACGGACGCCAGGAAGTATCCAGACGGCCGAACATATATCTCAGATCGCTGGAATGGAACGCGCCGTTGCCGTCACCCGGCTGATCGATATCAAAGAAATACACATATGCGCCGTTATCTCTGGCAAATCTGTTGCCGATATACGCCATTGCCGGGGCGTACATATCGTTATTGGTGTATCCGATCATATAATCCACTTTCAGCGGATCGGAGATCAGTTTATCGACGCCGTCTTTCAGAAGGTATCCGTCGACCACCGGCATCATATTATAGATGCTGTCTTTTCTTTTTGTTTTGATCTTTTCATAAGCGTCGTGGATCACCCTGATATCGGCATTCCTGAACGCCTCAAAATCCTTGCATCCGGCGCAATCCATCAGTTCCCGCCAGTACCCATAGGTATCGGCGGCTTTTTTCGGTAAGGCAAATTTGGGGAACATTCCACCGCCGGACATCATGGCAGCTTTCCGGAAAAGGCCGGCATGATCATGATTCAGGCAGAGATACTGTACGGAAATGGCTCCGGCACTCTGTCCCATGATCGTGATGTTATCCTCATCGCCGCCAAATTCCCGTATATGCGCTTTGACCCATCTGACAGCCTGCAGCTGATCGTCAAGGCCAAAGTTTCCGTTGCGGCGGAAGGTCTTTTCGATCGCCTCATGGCAGAAGTATCCGAGCACCCCGACCCTGTAATTGGCAAAGACGGTGATGACGTCCCGCCCGGCCAGTTCATATCCTCTGAACGGATCTTCAGCGTTCGATCCCGAATTGAAGCCGCCTCCGTGAAAGAAAATGATGACCGGACAGCCCGAGGCGTTCCTGGGGGTAAAGATGTTCAGGTTGAGACAGTCCTCATCATATGTGAATTCGATCCCTTCTCTGAATTCCTTATAGTAAAACAAACGCTCGGGATTCCCGAGATTCTGATAGTACTGCCTGTACTGCGGACAGGCGTTTCCCATCTTTGTCGCATCGAAAATCCCATCATAACGGTCGATACGTTCACAGTATTCAAAGCGTCCGGCCTTCGCATAGGGAACACCCAGAAACTCCAAAGTGTCTCCATTCTCGTTCCCAAGGAAAGATCCGATCGATGTATTGAGGGTTATGTTGTCCATGAACATGTGGCGCGTGCTCCCCTGACATCGGCCGTGGGAAGCGCCATCCTCCCGTCTTATTTATTCACCCGGTTATTAGGTTATATTGTTGATTCGTCCGATTTTTCCGATGGCGCCATGCCTGCGTCTTTCGGACCAATGAACCAGAACAGGACCGCTGCCGCTAGAGCGAACAGGCTGAACCATCTCAGCATATAAGCCACGCCGATCCGTTCCGCGATCCGTCCGTAGGTGGCGGAAAGCAGGAAAGAGATCAGCCCTGTACTGCATGTCGTCGTCACAAGCATCCCGGTCGACAGATATTCCTTATCCACATATCTTGCCTGAAAGACCGGATTCGAAGGCATGGAAAGCGCGAAGGAGATACACTGCGTGGCAGCGCAGCAGTAGAATCCTGCCATGGAATGGACCATCGTCGGCGCCACCGACTTGATCGCCGTGCCGACCATGCTCAGGACGATCGTGTTCTTCAATCCGATCTTTCCGATGATCTTCGAGTAGTTGCGCACGACCAGGAACTCCAGAAAAGCGAGGATGAAGTAATAGATACCCAGATTCTCCACATCGCCGCCGATGTTCTCAACCAGGACGCCGATAAAACCATAGAAACTCTGAGCCGTGACGTTCATCAGCATGATGCAGATGAGGAAGGCCATATATCTCCGGTTTTCTCAACCAGGACGCCGATAAAACCATAGAAACTCTGAGCCGTGACGTTCATCA
>CAMKDB010000126.1 GCA_946411155.1 uncultured Faecalibacterium sp. | reverse complement strand
AAAAAGAGCGCGCTTCCTTGGAAGCGCGCTGCCGTCGAGCCGTTGCCGGCCGAAAATCAGTACGGATAATACGGATTGATATACCGGTAAAAACGAAGCAGGAACGTCGCGACCTGTCCGCGGGTCACGATATCCCCGGTTCCGAATTTCCCGGTCGGATTTCCCTGGCTGTCGGTATATCCGGTGGTGATGCCATTCGATGCCGCCCACACGACCGCCTTCGCGAAATAGTCCGATTTCTTCACATCCTTGAAATCCAGTTTAGACAGATCGACCGCCGGTTCGCCTATGAACCGGTACAGGAACGTTACGAACTGTTCGCGCGTGCAGGCGTCATCCGACCCGAAAAGGTCGGTCCCGGAATAACCGGTGGTGATCTCATTCATGGCTGCCCACTGGACAGCTTTAAAATAATACGAGTCCTCCGGGACATCGGAAAAATCTCTGTAATAGGAAGGATCAATTTCGGATTTGCCGCCGAACCGCCAGAGGAACGTCACGACCTGTGCTCTGGTACAGGGATCGTCCGGGCCGAAGTAACCGGTCTTCTTTCCCGTGTACCCGGTCGTGATCCCGAATTCCGCCGCCCAGTAGACCCCTTTATAATAGTATGCCTTCTTATTTGTGACATCCTTGAACTCCACGTTCACCCACAGGATGTCATAGATATTTGAATGTCCTTTCAGAGCAACTGCGATGCCGGATCTCCCGTACTTCAGCGCTTTAACCATTCCGTTCGCATCCACACTGACGACGCTCGGATTTTCGATCTGGTATACCAGTTCGGAAGAAACACCCGGGGCAGTCGTGACTTTTGGTTTCATCTGATAGGTGCCGCCGACCTTCATTCCGATCTCCGTTTCAGGCAGTGTGATACTGTTTCCATTGCCGTCCGAATTGGCGAATACCGCCGTACCGGGCATGAGGCCGAAAAGAACGCTCAGTAAGAGCAGAATCCCGATTCTTTTTATCCGATTCTTCATGTAGACCCTCCAAAAACATAATAAGAAAACGACCCGTTTTGCGGGCATTGTCCTTTCTTCTATTCTATACGGATACAGCCGGCAATAAAACAGGAAAATCGGGAATTACCAGTCCTTGAACACCTGTCTCAGTCTCGCGTCGATATCGATACGCGTCTGTCTGCATTCCTTCGGATACTGCCTGCCTGCGCGGAACATGATCCTCACCAGGAGGCCGCTCCCTACCGGGAGCATCATCCGCAGCATGGACTCCGGGAAAACGAAATGCGTGCCGTGCTCGTACAGCCATGCCTCATGGACGCATTCATGAGGCAGTTCCTCCAAGCGCTGCTGCATCCTTCGGATGTAGCGGCAGGTATCCCACAATACGTCATCTTCCGCACCGATAAAGATGATCCGTCCGCGGATCCGTTCGACCTTGATCTTTTCCTCTTCCCTGACCGGATGACGGCGTTCCGATTCATCGAACATAGGGCGGGACGCGATCATATCCCCGCCTGCCTTTGAGTCTCTCTTGATCGTCTGCCAGTACTCCGGATGCCGGTAGGCATAAGGCAGGTACGGCAACGGTATGCCCTGCCAGCTGACTGTGGATTCTCCGTCTCCCGGACGCTCACGCATGCCGTCTTTGCCGTCCTGATAGAAGCCTTCCATCACGAAATCCGAGGGGGACATCGCGACCGTCAGCGTCAGATCCGGATAGTAAGACGCCGCAAGCAAAGCAAGCATTCCCGTAGTGGAAGCGCCGATGACGCCCAGTTTTTCGCATCCCTGTTCTTTCATGAAGGCGATTGCCTTACCGAAGCGTTCCAGCGGATAGTTATGATGCCCGTAATCCTTCCTGTCCGGAGACATCGCCATCACATGGCAGCCCCGGAGGTGAAGCCATTTCGCGCCGCAGGACGCCATCCGGTCTTCGGAACTGTCTCCCAGCATCAGGATCACGCCCCTGCTGCCGCCGGATGGATTCGGATACCAGGCGCCGTTGAATCCGTCCTCTTCCGGACGGAAGATCCTCTTCTCCATGACCCCCTCACTTTCTGCACCGGAAACAACCGATACCTTCCACCGCGGTCACTTCCGCAGTCTCATACATACCGCTCAGACGGTCCCTCAGACTCCGCTCCGTCTCATAGGGCGGTGTGAAGAAGCCTTTCGGCTGATATAGGTTCCGGATGAACCAGTCTGTCCTGGCGCATCCGCCTTGTACGTAGAAACAACCGCAGAAGATCCCGCCCTTCTTCAGAACCCGGTAGGTCTCGCGATAGGCAGCCTCCTTGTCCGGGAAAGCATGGAATCCGTTGAGGGAAAGCACAGTGTCGAAGGTCTCATCTTCGAACGGCAGCGCCCCGACGTCCCCCTGACAGAAGGTGATGTTGCGGATCCCCGCCCGTTCCGCCCGCTCCTGAGCTGCGCGCATCATGTCCGCGGAATAATCCAGACAAGTGATCTCCGCACCGGACAGTTCCCTGTATACCGGCATCGTCAGCACGCCGGTCCCCACCGGCACTTCCAGCAGTCTGCCACTGAAGTCTTCCGGTATCCCGGACAGCGCTTTCTCCAGATAGCGCAGGTTCTTTTCTCCGTCCATATTCCAGACGATCCTGCAGATCGCCTTTCCCGGAAGTGTGGAATACGTCATCATGCCGTCATAAAAGTTCGCGTGACCGCCGGTCAGGCGGTATGCGCTGCGAATCTGTTCTTTTCTTGTCATATCAATTCCTCCAAAGGATTCGTTCCTGAAAGAAGTCGCCGATCCCGACGTTCTTTATATACTATTGAATCTGTTCTCACCGCTTTGTAAACAATCTGTGAAGCCCCTTGACAGAAGATACCAATGTGATATCATTTTGATATCAACAAGACCATCAACTCTGGAAAGGAGATCATAATAATGAATCAGAACGTAAACCTCAGTTATACCGAACATGAGATCCGTCCTGTGAACGGATGGCTCAGCCTGATCCTCGCGACAGGCGGCTACGCGCTTTCCTTTATCCTGTTTGCCCTATCGTTCGTGATCCGCTGGAGCGGTTTTGCGAACCTGATCCGGGTCGCATCTGTCCTCTATATCCTCTTCGGGTGGTTCTTCTTCCTCGGGCTGAAGACCGTCCGCCCCAACGAGGCTCTGGTACTGACCCTCTTCGGCAAATACTACGGGACGATCAAAAAGGAAGGTTTCTACCGCGTCAATCCTTTCTGCACGGCCGTGTATCCCGGAAAGAACATCAGCTCGGTGACCACCGAGACCGTCAGTTCCGGCAGCACCAATGCCACGCAGGTATCCGCCTCCACCTCCTCTTTCCGCAAGACCGTATCGCTGAAAGCGCAGGTGCTGGACAACAACAAACAGAAGATCAACGATGAGCGCGGCAACCCCATCGAAGTCGGGATCGTCGTGACCTGGCAGGTGGTCGACACCGCAAAAGCGGTGTTCAATGTCGACAACTATCCTCAGTTCGTGGAGGTCCAGGCAGACTCCGCACTGCGCGACGTGGTGCGCTGCTATCCTTACGACGATTATGAGGACCACACCATCTCACTGAGAGGCGAGAGCAGCGAAGTCTCACAGCGGATCGAGGAAGAACTCCAGAAACGCGTGGAACTGGCCGGCATCAAGATCCTGGATGCCCGGATCACCCACCTTGCCTACGCTCCGGAGATTGCCAGCGCCATGCTGCAGCGCCAGCAGGCGGAAGCGGTCATCGAGGCTCGCCAGAAGATCGTGGACGGCGCCGTGGGTATGGTCGAGATGGCGCTGCGGAAGCTCTCCGAGAACAACGTCGTCGAACTGGATGACGAGCGGCGGGCGCAGATGGTCAGCAACCTGCTCGTCGTGCTCTGCGGAAACAAAGATGCACAGCCCATCGTCAACAGCGGTTCGATCTATTAACAGACCAGGAGTCCGGCATGGAAAAAGATAAGGAAAAGAAACAGGTACCGCTCCGGCTCTCCTCTTCTCTCTATGCCGAGATCGCTGCCTGGGCGGAGGAAGATTTCAGGTCCATCAACGGACAGATCGAGTATCTTCTCACCCGCTGCGTGCGCGAGCGGAAGAAAGGGAAGTTTCCTGGGCCGGACACGCCGGATGAATAGTCTCCGGTCTATCCGGAAACATAAAGCCCTGTCCCACCCGGACAGGGTTTTTTGCCTGGTTCCGGGTCTCATGCCATTTGCATGATTCGCTCCTTCGTTAGCGAACGCTAACCACGGATTGGTAAAAAAGCCATCCGCTCGGAACAGCCTGTCACCGGTTCCTGACGGATGACGGAAATGATCACTTTTATTCTGCGTTTTTCGGGCTGAAAAAGCAATCGCTGCTGCGGAAAAATGTGGCAGAATCGTGCTTTTTCCTTATATAATGGATATTGTAGTCTGGTCTATGACCGGTTTCCAATCTTGTCTGAGCAATCCTGTGTACTGTCGAAAGGAACAGAGTATGGTCTGCAAACAAGTGATGATCGTCAACCGTTCCGGCCTCCACGCGCGTCCCGCTTCGGAGTTCGTACGGGAAGCCAAGCGTTTCCTCTCCACCGTGAAGATCCGGAATCTGGATGTTCCGGAAGAAGAAGCTGTAAACGCGAAGAACATCATGGCCGTCCTCTCGCTGGGGATCGGTCCCGGTTGTCATGTGGAATTATCCGCCGAAGGCGAGGATGAAGAAGCCGCGCTGGACGGTCTGGTTAATCTGATCGGAGAAGGTCTCGGAGAGCCTGTGGAAGTCTTCACTGAAGAAGCGTCCGTTCCGGGCGGAGAGGAGTCTCCGGTTGAAACGGATGAGTGAAGAGAAAAAACTGTCGGTACTGACGACCCTGATCTCAAATCTGTGGTACACCCTTGCGGAGAGTCCCATCGTGGATCAGGCGCTGTACGGAGACTGGCGCCCCGCCCTGACACCGCCTGAATTCATCCCTGCCTACCTGGTCGGGCTGATCGTCTGTTTCTGGATCCCCTGGGCATCCTGGGCACACCGTGTTCAGGACGCGCTGTTTTCCGGTGTAAAAAAAGAACCCGGACATTATCTGCTGACGCTGTTCCTCGAGGCTGCCGTCTACGAGTTCTGCTTTGCGCTGCTCTGCCAGTTCTATTTTATCTTTCTGTTCCCTTCCGGCAGCCGGGACCTCAATGAGATGATCCTCACCTTCCTCCCTGCCTATCTTCCCTGTATCATCCCGAACATGCTCATCACACACTTTCTGCTACCGCCGACCGAAAAACTGGCAAAGAAGCTGCTCCGGAATGAATAAACAAGTTGATCTGATCACAAAAATACCCGCTATTTCCGGCAATCGGAAATAACGGGCTTTTATTTTCGGACGTTGCTTTTTTCCCGGCGCCTTATTCCTGCTTTGAGAGGGGATAAAGCTTAGCGAGGCCGCCCTCTGAAGTCTCCCGGTAACTGGCGTGGATATGTTTTCCGGTCTCGTACATAGTGGACACCACCAGGTCAAAACTGATCTTTCGGCTGCCGGAAAGGAAGCGGGCAAGGGATACCGCGTTGATGGCGCGCATGGCAGCAACCGCATTCCGCTCAATGCAGGGAATCTGGACCAGCCCGCCGATGGGATCGCAGGTGAGACCGAGATGGTGTTCCAGCGCGACCTCAGCCGCATACTCGATCTGATCCACGGACATGCCGTACAGCTGTCCAAGCGCAGCGGCTGCCATGGAGCAGGCTGTGCCGATCTCCGCCTGACACCCGCATTCCGCCCCGCTGATGGATGCATTGCGTTTCACCAGATTCCCGATGAGACCGCCG
>CAMKDB010000125.1 GCA_946411155.1 uncultured Faecalibacterium sp. | reverse complement strand
GAAATCAGTTCGGTCATAAAAGAACAAATAAAGAATTATAAAAGCCAACTGGACGTTTCCGATTTCGGTACGGTCATCCAGGTAGGAGACGGTATCGCCAGAATCTACGGTCTGGAGAACTGCATGGCCGGTGAGTTGCTGCAGTTCGGAGAGGACACATTCGGAATGGCCCAGAACCTTGAAGAAGACAACGTCGGCGCCGTAATCCTCGGATCCGACAGAGACATCAAGGAGGGCGACATCGTCAAGCCGACAGGAGCCGTCGTAGAGGTTCCGGTAGGCGACGCCATGGTCGGACGTGTCGTCAACGCGCTGGGAATGCCGCTGGACGGAAAAGGCCCGATCAGCGCGACAGAGCGCAGACCGGTAGATGTCGTAGCGCCGGGCGTACTGCTGAGAAAATCCGTAAACCAGCCGCTGCAGACCGGCATCAAGGCGATCGACTCCATGATCCCGATCGGAAGAGGACAGCGTGAGCTGATCATCGGCGACAGACAGACCGGTAAAACTGCGATCGCTGTCGACACAATCATCAACCAGAAGGGTCAGGACGTAATCTGTATCTACGTTGCAATCGGGCAGAAGGCTTCAACAGTAGCACAGATCGCGCAGAAACTGCAGGACTACGACGCAATGGATTACTCCATCATCGTTTCCTCCAGTGCATCCGAACTGGCTCCGCTGCAGTACATCGCTCCTTATGCAGGATGTGCTATGGCAGAAGAATTCATGTATCAGGGCAAAGACGTTCTGATCATTTACGACGACCTTTCCAAGCATGCTGTTGCTTATAGAGCAATGTCCCTGCTGCTTCGGAGACCGCCAGGACGTGAAGCGTTCCCGGGCGACGTATTCTACCTCCACAGCAGACTGCTGGAAAGAGCAGCGAAGCTGTCTGACGAAAAGGGCGGCGGTTCCATCACCGCACTGCCGGTTATCGAAACTCAAGCAGGCGACGTATCCGCATATATCCCGACGAACGTTATTTCCATCACGGACGGCCAGATCTATCTGGAAACCGAACTGTTCTTCTCCGGTCAGAGACCGGCAGTAAACTCCGGTATTTCCGTATCCCGTGTAGGTGGTGACGCTCAGATCAAGGCGATGAAGCAGGTAGCTGGCCGTATCCGTCTGGAACTGGCTCAGTACAGAGAACTGGCATCCTTCGCTCAGTTCGGTTCTGACCTGGATAAGGATACACAGGAACGTCTGGCACAGGGTGAACGGCTCATGAGAATCCTGCGTCAGCCGCAGTATCAGCCGATGGCAGTAGAAGATCAGATCATGATCATTTACGCTACCATCAACAAGTACCTGGCAGATGTTCCGGTAACGGAAGTCAGCCGGTTTGAAAAAGAATTCCTGGATTTCATGGACAATCAGCATCCTGAAGTGGGTAAAGCAATCATTGCTGAGCAGAAGCTGACCGATGAAATCGAAGCGAACCTGAAAGCTGCACTGGAAGAGTTCTTACCGAAATTCAAGGAACAGTAAAGTAAACTGTACGCACTGAAATGGAGGTGAGACTATGGCAGGTGCAGGTATGCGGGATATTAAACGCAGGATCAAGAGTGTTAACAGCACCCGGCAGATCACCAAGGCCATGGAACTCGTATCTTCGGCAAAGGTAATCAGAGCGAGAGAAAAGATGGATCGGTATCGTCCGTACTTCAGAGCAGTATCCGACGTAGTCGGAGAAGTTCTGGGCGGAGACGAGGTCATCGTCAGTGATTATGTAGAAGGCGCAAGAGAAATCAAGAAGACTCTCTACATCGTCATTTCCGGTGACAGAGGTCTCTGCGGCGGCTACAACTCCAACATTTACAAGCTCTTTACCGCAACTGAGGAAAGCGAAGAAAGCGATACCATCGTGATCCCCATTGGCGTGAAAAGCGTTGAATATTTCACAAAGAGAAATTACGAGATCTTGGAAAGCTATCCCGGGATCGGTGAAACCATCACCTATGAACAGGCCCGTGAGATCGCGGACAAGTCCCGTGAGTTATATGAATCCGGCGAGGTGGATGAGATCTATCTCGTATATACACAGTTCGTGAGCATGATTTCACAGAAGACGACAATGGAACGGCTTCTCCCCATGAGCCCGAAACAGGTAGAGGAGAATGTTGCGAAGTTGGCAGGGGAAGAAGAAGAGAACGAAAGCCTGCTGGGCGGCGACAAATCCGCACTGACAGAAGTGACGGAGTTTGCGCCTAATCAGGAACAGTTCTTTGAATTATTCGTTCCGCTGTACGTCGAGAGCATGGTCTATGGCGGCATCGTGGAAGCCTTCGCCAGCGAGCAGGCGGCCCGGAGAACCGCAATGGAAAATGCTTCGGACAATGCGAAAGAAATGATCGAACAGTTAGAACTGTTCTACAATAGAGCAAGACAGGCTGCAATCACTCAGGAAATCACTGAAATTGTCGGCGGCGCGAATGCTTTACAATAATTCAGGAAAGGACGTGAATTGCTTGGAACAGAATAAAGGCATTATCACAACGATCATTGGCCCGGTTCTCGATATTCGTTTTGACTCTGAGAACCTTCCGGCTTTGAGAAATGCTATTGAGATCACCAATGGCGATAATAAGGTCGTTGCAGAAGTCGCACAGCACTTAGGCGACGATATCGTAAGATGTATCGCGATGTCTTCCACCGACGGTCTCGAAAGAGGTCAGGAAGCCATCGACACCGGCGGCCCGATCACCGTACCGGTTGGCGAAGAGATCCTGGGAAGACTGTTCAACCTTCTCGGTGAAACCATCGACAACGCTGGTCCGCTGGAAGCAAAAGAAAGATTACCGATCCACAGAAAACCTCCGACATTCGAAGAACAGGATACAACCGCTCAGGTATTCGAAACCGGCATCAAGGTCGTAGACCTGATGGCTCCGTTCACAAAGGGTGGTAAGGTTGGTCTGTTCGGCGGCGCCGGCGTAGGCAAAACCGTACTGATCCAGGAGCTGATCAACAACATCGCAACACAGCACAGTGGTATTTCCGTATTCGCGGGCGTTGGTGAACGTACTCGTGAAGGGAATGACCTGTATTATGAAATGACTGAATCCGGCGTAATCAGCAAGACCGCCATGGTATTCGGTCAGATGAACGAACCGCCGGGAGCTCGTATGAGAGTTGCTCTGTCCGGTTTAACAATGGCAGAATACTTCCGTGACGTAAAAGGTCAGGACGTACTGCTGTTCATCGACAACATTTTCCGTTTCACACAGGCCGGTTCTGAGGTATCCGCCCTGCTCGGCCGTATGCCGTCCGCAGTAGGTTATCAGCCGACACTGGCTACTGAAATGGGTGAACTTCAGGAGAGAATCACTTCCACGAAGAACGGTTCCATCACTTCCGTACAGGCTGTATATGTGCCTGCCGACGACTTGACAGACCCGGCTCCGGCGACCACATTCGCCCATCTGGACGCGAGAGTAGTACTTTCCAGAGCGATCACAGACTTAGGTATTTACCCGGCTGTAGACCCGCTGGATTCCTCCTCCAGAATCATGGACCCGCTGATTCTCGGCGAAGAACACTACAATGTAGCTCGTAGAGTACAGGAAATCCTGCAGAGATACACTGAATTACAGGACATCATCGCCATCCTGGGTATGGATGAACTGGGTGATGAAGATAAGATCATCGTAGCTCGTGCAAGAAGAGTACAGAGATTCCTGTCTCAGCCGTTCCATGTAGCGGAACAGTTCACAGGTATGGCTGGTAAATACGTACCGATTTCTGAAACAGTAAGAGGCTTCCAGGAAATCCTCGACGGTAAGTATGATGATCTTCCGGAATCCGCATTCCTGTTCGCAGGCGGTATCGAAGACGTAGTTGCGGCAGCGAATAAGTAAGGAGGTGTTCAGATGGCAAGACCATTTCATCTGGAAGTAGTAACACCTACCCACAAGCTTTATGACGAAGATGCCGACATGGTCGTCGTTCGTACGGTCGTTGGTGACGAAGCTTACCTGTACGACCACATCCACACCAATGCAATCATCGGCCAGGGACTTCTGAAGATCCGTTCGGAAGAACACGGCATGCAGGTCGCAGAGTGTGATGGAGGATTTGTCAAGGTCAACGAAAGCGGCGTTATGATCGTAACGAAATCCGCTGAGTGGAAAACCGACTTAGACGAAGACTAAAGCTGATCCAAAACCCCCGGGGCAGATGCTCCGGGGGTTTTTATGGACAATTCTCCGGCGTTGTGCTATGATAAGGACAATAGAATAAAGTACGGTCATCTAACACAAACGTGAAATGTGGGTGAAAAGCCCCGCGAGTGGGTCACTGTGAAGCCGCCGCTAAGAAGCGCGGATAAGTCAGAATGCGGGATGACCGGATCAATCTTCTGCCGTCACCGGAGGTTTGCCAAACGTTTCCGCGGCAGAGTGCGCCCAAAAGCGCCTCTGTTTTTTTCGTGGAGCGGTTGTTTGCGCTGCCCCGGGATATTCACGGGGGTTTTTCGTAGGGAGCGATGATTTCATCGCACCGAAAAAACGGCCTAGGTGTGTGGCAAATGAGGCGTTGCAATAATTCTTGCCTCCCCCACCGGGGGGAGGTGTCATTGACGAAGTCGATGACGGAGAGGGAAACGGAGGACAAAAATGAAAACGACAACGAAAACAAAAGGACTCGCCTGGCTGCTCAGCCTGATGATGCTTGTCGCTTTGATGCCGGGGCTGGCCTTTGCGGAGGGGGAACAACCCGACGGAATCACTTTCACGGCTTCGGTCGATGGGGTGAATTTGGATGTCGGAACCGCAATAGAAAACGGGTATAAGGGCGGTTATCCTGAAACCACGGTGGACCTATACTCCTTGACGATACCCATTGGAACCGAAGCAGTGGACCTTCAGTTCCATCGTGGGGACAGTGCTGCAAACTGTCTGGCTTACAATTATGCCGGGACGGGCGGGGATCCGGTAGTTGCCGGTGCTTATTTATCCGGCAGTGTGGATGATACCACCATTGGCGTCCAACAGTATCGGGCTGCAATTGACAGCGACAGCGTAGATTATAATACGGGTTCGGCAATTCCTGCAGACGGTTTTTTCGATTATATCCAGGTGCAAAACCTGTACAATACGGATTGGAGCGGCGGCGAACTTTTTTACGCCATCACCTTCCGGTATGACGTGTTTAACGCCTTCATCAAAGGACAAGCCATCAGCAAGATCACGAAGACCGAAAAGGGCTTTACCCCTTATAACATTTATGATCCGACGACATGGGAGCCGATGGCCGGAGAGCCTGTGCCACTCTATATGGTAACGGTGCCGGAGGGAACGGAGTCCGTAGAGTTGGAATTTCCGGAGGAGTCCCTGGCTTACAACTACACGGCAGATGGCAAGACGTGGCTTGCAGGGGAATACGAGAATGGCGGGAAGACCGGGAAAAAGACGGTCACTGTGGAACTGGACGCCAACGGGGATGGTGAAATGGACTGTATCCAGGTCCAAACACCCTATGATGATTCCAAGAGTTCAACGGTGCAGTATGCCATCACGTTTGATGGAGTGGAGTTGGATAAACCGGCACCGACGGAGGTCACCGAGGAAGATGCGGGGAATATCCTGCACAATATCGCGGCAACTTATGCTCACAATGGCGCGGCCGGTCAGGATCAGGCTCCCTGGATCACCGCGGATATGATGGCCTATGAAAAAGCCTTCCCGGCATCAGAAAACAAACTGAGTGAAGATCAGAAGCAGGCGATGGTGGATGAGTCTA
>CAMKDB010000124.1 GCA_946411155.1 uncultured Faecalibacterium sp. | reverse complement strand
ATTTCAGTGTCGCATACATAACTGCCTTGATCGTATGCATGCGGTTCTCTGCTTCATCGAATTGACGCGCCTGTGTTCCGAGAAAAACATCGTTTGTCACTTCCATCGCTTCAAGACCGTATTTCTGGTAGATTTCCTCACCGATTTTGGTCTCACGGTCATGGAAAGAAGGCAGGCAGTGTTCGAAGATTGCTGTCGGTTTCGCCATCGACATGATTTCCTTATTGACTTGATACGGGCGGAGCAACCGGATCCTTTCTTCCCAAAGCTCCTCAGGTTCACCCATAGATACCCAGATGTCTGTATACACTATGTCACAGTCTCTCGCTCCGATCCTGACATCATCGGTCAATACAATCTCCGCTCCGGTCTCCTCAGCAATTTCTCGGCATTTCCGGACCAGTTCTTCTTTCGGCATGAGTTCCTTCGGACCGCATGCGCAGAACCGCATGCCAAGTTTTGCACAGACGACCATCAGCGAGTTCGCGACATTGTTTCTTGCGTCACCAAAAAAGGTCAGTTTCCGTCCACGGATATCTCCGAATTCCTCTTGGGCAGTGAGAATATCAGCCAGCATCTGAGTTGGATGAAAATCATCCGTAAGGCCGTTCCAAACCGGAACTCCGGAATATCTTGCCAGATCCTCAACCACAGACTGCTTGTATCCGCGGTATTCGATTCCGTCATACATACGACCAAGCACTTTGGCGGTATCTGCCAAGGATTCCTTCTTTCCCATCTGAGAAGATGCCGGGTCAAGGAATGTCACACCCATCCCCAGATCCCTCGCACCAACTTCGAATGCACAACGAGTCCTTGTAGATGTTTTCTCGAACAAAAGCACGACCTGCTTATTCGTCAGCCACTTGTGTTCCACACCATTTCGTTTCATCCTCTTGAATTCCGCAGCCATCTCGAGAAGATAGTTAATCTCCTGTGGCGTATAATCCAAAAGTGTCAGAAAACTTCTTCCGCTGATACTGATTCCCATGAGCGTTCTCCTTTATTCCATATATATTATTTACGTATCTTTGATCATTCCTTGGAACGGAATAACGGCATCGACATGCACCGGGGACCGCCCCGACCGCGCGACAATTCTGCGGAAGGCATTTCCAGCACAGTCATTCCCGCCTTCCTCAAAAGATCGTTTGTCGTCTCGTTCCGCTGGTATACGACGATTTTTCCCGGTGAAATACAGAGGGTATTGGATCCGTCGTTCCACTGTTCTCTTGCCGCGGCAATCATATCCTCCCCACCGCACGGGATAAGTCTAACACCATCCACGTGCGTATATCGCTCAAGTATCTTCTCAAGACGATCATCGATCCGCTTAATAAACAGTTCCCTAGGATCTCTTCGGCTCTGGGTAATTTCAAAGACCGTAAGCGGCCCTATGATTCCGGGATGGACCGTATACTTGTCAACATCGATCTGTGTAAAGACCGTATCCAGATGCATGTACGCTCTGGCTGAAGGAATCGAAAATGCAAGAATCGTGCGGATCCGGGCATCCGGATCATTGAACAATGTACGCGCCACAACCTCGATTGCATCCGGAGAAGTTCTTTCCGAAATACCGATTGCAAGCGTGTCTTCGGTCAGATTCAGGACATCGCCGCCCTCAATGCTCGCATGCTGATCACGGCTGTAATATCTTGGAACAAGTCCGCGGAAATCAGGATGATAGGTAAAAATATAATCTGCGTATATTGTTTCGCGTCTTCGGGTCAGATAATGCATCCTGTTGAGCAGAATACCGTTACCGACAGACGCGAAAGGATCTCTGGTAAAATATAGGTTAGGCATCGGAGCAACAACCAAATCGTCCGCCGGTGCAATCATATCCTGAAGAGAATAACTGGACGCGCCACCCATCTCCCGCAGAGCGATGCCCTCCATCGTCTTTTCTACCAGCGCTTTGCCACGGAAATTTGCGGTGAGGTAATCATAGACTTTATCCTGCCAGCGTTTCGTCCGGACATTCCCTTCCTCCATCCACTGATACAGAAACGGTCTTTCCAGTTCCGGGTGAAGACTGAATACTTCAGCCATCAGATCTTCAAGATATATCACCTCAACACCATTTTCTCTCAGAATCGAAGCGAAAGCGTCATGCTCTTCCTGAGCGATTCTGAGGAAAGGTATATCGTCAAACAGCAGTTCGTGCAGTTTATCAGGCGTCAGGTGAAGCAATTCACGTCCAGGACGATGAAGAAGCACTTTTTTTAACGGATCAATCTCACTGTATACATGGATTCCCTTCATGGACACCTCCATAAACTTGAAACGGAAAGCCGCTCATTCTCAGCTACTGTATATAATTATATCATTTATTGTAAAATCTTTATTTTATGCACTTAACGATTTTTTATTGAAAAATTCGGCATTTTCCATAATCACCACAATACAATGACATTTTACAGATTGTATAATTCTCCATCTTTTTATCAAGGATGTGGAGCAGGTGCCCGCCATACCGGTACTGCGCTTTCACGAAAACATCGAAGACCTTTCCCCTCAGTTCCTGATGATTCGATTCTCTTCCATAAGGATCCGAAGTATCGTATACTCTATCATATATACACAAAGAAATAAGGAGTTCATAATGGTTATCGGGCTGATCTGTTCCACTTCCGCATATTCAAAAATCCCTGAGATCGCCAGCCAACTCAGACTTCAGGGGCACGAGCCAGTCATGCCGAACTGCTTTGACGATCCAGTCTGGAATGCCGATACTGACTCTATGAATACGGAAGAATATCTTGCTTTTTTCAAAAAGATGTATCATATGAGTCGGGACCGAACTGCGCAACTGGATGCAGTGCTGGTCCTGAACTATCCGAAATCCAAAGGACCGCAGGTTCAAATGAACTATATCGGTGCCTCCACCTTTCTGGAGATGTATGAAGCATTTATGCAGGACAAGCGGATCTATATTCTTTTCGGTCTTCCGGATTCCCTCCTGCTTGATGAGATCCGCGGCTTTAATCCAATTCTCCTGAACGGTAATCTCAGCAAAATTCCATCCGAATCGAATTAAATATGGTTCATTATCGACTAGGGCTGCTCTCGGCTTACAAAAAGAGCAGTCTTTTTGTATGTGTTGACAAACTAAGCAGATATAGATACAATGGCATTTGTCCGATTTCGGACAAATGAAGAAAGGATAAAGAAATGGATCTTTTCAACAAAGTCCGTGTGAGCCAGATGCGCTCAGCAAAAAAGCAGGAAGATGCTTATCATGCGTATGCGGTCCGAAACAATGTTTCGGATTCTTTTCTGTTCCTGATGTATGTATTTTATGAGGACGGAGACGGACTGACTCAGGCGGAGATCAGCCAGATTCTGAACCTTCCAAAACAGACCGTAAACAGTTCCCTGAAAAAGATGGAAACAGCGGGTGTCATCCGTTTTCTGACCGATTCAACCGACAGGAAGAAGAAAAGAGTCTTTCTTACTGAAGCCGGTCAGCAGCAAATGCGCAACTTGATCGAACCTCTAATACAGGCAGAAACGTGCGCTTATGCTTCACTTGGATCGGAAAGCGCAACACTGCTCCAAGAACTCTGCCTGCGAGAAACAGAGGCATTAACCCAACAGATAAAAAGGATCCTATAAAAAATGGAAGAGAATAAATCGATAAATACAATAGGAAAAGATTACTCCAACTGGGAACTGATCCGTTTTGTCGCATCTCCGGTAGCGACGAATTTCGTCATGTCCCTTCTTCAGAACATTGATGACGGCCTTTTTCTCTCCCGCTTTGTGGGTGCAGATGCTCTGGCAGCTTTCAACCTATGTTTTCCGATTTTCATGCTGATCGACGCCTTTGCGATGATGCTTTGTTCGATCTCCACCTACTGCGCCACTAAGATGGGAGAAGGACGGAATAAGGAAGCCAACAGTGTGTTTACGACGATTACTCTGGTCATGTTTGGATTCGGTGTTGCGATCACACTTTTAATGTTCGTAGGCCTTGAGCCCCTGATCCGGTTCCTGGGCGTAACAGACAAACTGTTTCCCTATGCTTGGTCTTTCTTCTCGATTTCCAGATGGTACGTTCCTCTCAGTATGCTGTCTTATATCTATTCCCGCTTCTACGTCATTGCGGGAAAACCGAAATTCACGACCGTCACGATGCTGATGAGCGCCTTCTGCAACTTCTTCTTTGACTGGCTGTTTATGGTTCAGCTGCAACTCGGTATCAAAGGCTCCGCTCTTGCAAACCTGATAGCTCAGATTGCGGTCAATATCTTCGGTCTGATCTTCTACAGTTCGGAGCGGGCAGAAGTGCATTTCGCGGAACCCGCCGGAAACGTGCTGTATCTAATTGGAACAACGATTCGGTTCGGTTTTGCAGATATGATGACCTCATTTGCCATTGCTCTTAACGCTTTTGTATCCAACCAGGTTTTGCTTGAGATGGGTGGAGAGATGCTCGTTTCAGCAGTATCCATTGCCAACGGGGTGCAGTTTTCATTTGCGAACGGCTTCTTCGGGCTTATGGGTGCTACTTCTCCTCTCGTCAGTTATGCCTTTGGCGAGAAGAAATCGGATAAACTGTCCCGTGTCATGAAACAGATCCTCCTGATCTCTGGCATTCTGTTGCTCGTGGTCCTATGCATGTATTATTTTGGAAAAGACCTGTACTTAGGACTCTATCTTTCCGGAAATGAGACACCGGAATACCGTGCCCTTCTGTCTGATGGACTCTGGTACGCTCCGTTCAGTTATCCGTTCCTTTTCTTCAATGTGTATGTTCAGGTGATGTTTATGGCAGTCAGCAGACCGAGATCATCTACGGTGCTTTCATTTCTTGAAAACATTCTGTTCTGCAACCTGACGATTCTTGTCATGCCGAAACTTCTTGGAATAACCGGGGTCTGGCTATCACTTACCGTTGCGGAACTGATGACCGTTCTATTCTCGGCTATCTTTTTCTTCAAAGCATTCGGTCATTTTATACCGGAACCTCAGCCTGAACCAGACAGTTCGCTCTGAAGACTTTGCGTCTGCACCAATCGGCCAGCACGGACATCCCCAGGGCATAAATTCTAAAGCAAGAGATAATAACAGTTTTTATCTCATTTATAAACCAGCAGGGAGCCAAAAGCTTCCTGCTGGTTTTCTTCATCTATTGATTCAAATTGCTGAAATACTTTTTCCGCCGTTCCGGCTTCCCTTTTTTACAGGATTATTCGCTAAGGGGAAGAGTAAACAGGTAGAAAATTCCTTCCGGAAGTTCGATCCCGCCCTCTACAGCGATCACCGCATGGGCAGCAACAATTGCTTCTGCTTTTCTGGCAAGTTCCATCAGGCCTTTCGTTGTACCGCCGCCGCCATAGACATCGTCTACAACAAGGATTCTTTTTCCCTTGATATAATCCACATCGTCATCCGTCAGGCTCATGACCTGATCTCTGGGCGTCGTCACAGAACGGTAAACCGCAGAGACTTTGGCATCCTCTCCGTTTTTGCGTGCGACGACCGTATGATCGATCTCTTTTCCCTTCGCTTTGGACCAGCGCAGAGCAATAGCGTGCGCAAGAGCATTACTCTTGGAGACCGGATTGAGAATCGTATCAAATTCCACGCCGGCATCGAGAAGCATCTCAACAAGGTCATCCGCCGCTGCTTCGATCAGGCTGACCTGACCGGAAATATCCAGAAAAGCAACTTTCTTTCCCGCGAGGACTTTAAAAGGAAGGTCATAGTCTTTTCCGCTCATGTTTACACGGAGATACTCCTGTCCTTCCTTCACGATTCTGTTTGTC
>CAMKDB010000123.1 GCA_946411155.1 uncultured Faecalibacterium sp. | reverse complement strand
GCGCAATGCGCCAGTTGCTCAGCCAGTCCATTCCGAACCTGCTGAGTTCCGTAATTACTTTTGTCGGCGTCTTTTTCATGATGCTCTTCCTGAGCTGGAAACTGATGCTGCTGGTCATCCTGTTCCTGGTCATCATCAGTATGTCGCTGGGTGTCATCACCAAACATTCCGTCAGCTACTTCATCAAGCAGCAGCGGACGCTGGGCACCACCAACGGCTATATCCAGGAGATGATCGACGGTCAGAAAGTCGTCAAGGTCTTCAACCATGAACCCGCTGCGGTCCGGGAGTTCGACGCCCTGAACGACGAACTGACGACCTGCGCCACAATGGCGCAGCTTCTCGGTGGAGTAATGTGGCCATTTACAGGAAATATGGCTTATCTCCAGTATGCGATCCTTGCCATGATTGGTGCCCAGATGGTCATCTCCGGAAGCATGGACGTCGGAACAATCGGTTCCTTCCTTCAGTATTCCAGAACGATCAGCCAGCCGCTGAACGCGATCACCATGCAGGGGACCACGATCCTGAATGCACTGGCTGGAGCGGAGCGAATCTTCGCACTGCTGGACGCCGAACCGGAAGTGGACGAGGGAAAGATCACAATGGTCAACGTCGAGGTGAACGAAGACGGAACGCTCACGGAGACGGAGTGCCGCACCGAGCACTGGGGATGGAAATCCGTTGCGGAAGACGGTACTGTCACCATCACTCCGCTGCTTGGAGATGTCCGGTTCGATCATGTTACCTTCGCCTATGATGAGGGTCATCCGGTCCTGAAAGACATCAGCCTGTATGCAAAACCCGGACAGAAGATCGCTTTTGTCGGATCCACCGGCGCAGGCAAGACCACTATAACCAACCTGATCAACAGGTTCTATGATGTTCAGGAAGGGAAAATCACCTACGACGGATTCGATGTGAAGGATATCCGCAAGGATGACCTGAGAAGATCGCTGTCCATGGTGCTTCAGGATACCCACCTGTTTACCGGAACGGTCATGGAAAACATCCGGTACGGCAGACTGGACGCCACAGATGAAGAATGTATCGAAGCCGCCAAACTGGCGAACGCCCATTTCTTTATCAGTCACCTTCCGGACGGCTACCAGACCATGATTACCGGAGACGGAGACAATCTGTCGCAGGGACAGCGTCAGCTTCTGGCTATCGCCAGAGCAGCTGTTGCGGATCCGCCTGTTTTGATTCTGGATGAAGCCACGAGTTCCATTGACACCCGTACTGAGCGCCTCATCGAAAAAGGCATGGACGGCCTGATGAAGGGCAGAACGGTCTTCGTCATCGCGCACCGTCTTTCCACGGTCCGCAACTCCGACGCCATCATGGTGCTGGAGCACGGCAACATCATGGAAAGGGGCGACCATGACGATCTGATCGCACAGCGGGGAAGATATTATCAGCTGTACACGGGCATGTTCGAGCTGTCCTGAAAATGCCGGAAAAGCACGGTATACCGTGAAAAATGGTCGTTGACAATCCAAATTCTCTCCGATATAATAGATAGGCCGCATGTAACAGGCTCTTTAAGTGTGCGAAAAAACGTACCGCCTGGGTCAGCGAGTCTGAAAGAAAAGACAAGAGGTATTTAGGTCATGTATGCAGTCATTAAAACCGGCGGCAAACAGTACAAGGTCGAGCAGGGCGACGTCGTTTTCGTCGAGAAGCTGAACGCCGAAGAGGGCGCAGAAGTCACTTTTGAAGAAGTGCTCGCGCTGGGCGGCGAAAAGAAAGCCAAGATCGGCACACCTACTGTTAAAGGCGCCACAGTTACCGGCAAAGTCCTGAAGCAGGGTCGCTCCAAGAAGATCACTGTCTTCACTTACAAGCCGAAGAAGAACGAAAAACGGAAACTTGGTCACCGCCAGAGCTTCACGAAGGTGGAGATCACCGCGATCAACGCTTAAGGAACGGAGGATTCTACTAATGGCACATAAAAAAGGTGTAGGCTCTACTAAGAACGGCAGAGACTCCGAGTCCAAGCGCCTCGGCGTCAAGAGAGCAGACGGACAGTTCGTCCTCGCCGGAAACATTTTGGTTCGTCAGCGCGGAACACACATCCATCCGGGTCTCAATGTTGGCATCGGCTCTGATGACACACTGTACGCACTCGCAGATGGCAAGGTGAAATTCACCCGCTACGGAAAAGACCGCAAGAAGGTCAACGTACTGAACTAACACAAAAGATCCCGGGCCGATGGCGCGGGATTTTTTCATAATGAGGAATCAAACGATGTTTGTTGATAAAGCTAGGATCAAACTCACCGCGGGCAAAGGCGGAGACGGCGCTGTCAGCTTCCACCGGGAGAAATATGTGGCAGCGGGCGGTCCGGACGGCGGAGACGGCGGGGACGGCGGAAGCATCTATCTGCTGGCAGACGACCATCTGTCCACGCTGGCGGACTACAAGTACCGGCATAAATACGTCGCGGCAAACGGGGAAAACGGCAGAGGAAACCGCTGCCATGGCAAGAGCGCCGACGATCTGATCCTGAAAGTCCCGAGAGGGACCGTTGTCCGTGAGATGGAGAGCGGCCAGATCATGGCCGACGTTTCGGGCGATGAGCCCGTCCTTATCTGCAAGGGGGGACGCGGCGGTTTCGGGAATGCGAAATTCGCTACGCCCACGAGGCAGATCCCCCGGTTTGCAAAGACCGGTACCCAGGGAGAATCCTTTGAGGTTTCGCTGGAACTGAAACTGATCGCTGACGTGGGATTCATCGGGTATCCCAATGTGGGCAAATCCACGCTTCTGTCCGTGATCTCCAACGCAAGGCCGAAGATCGCCAATTACCATTTCACGACTCTGTCACCTAATTTGGGCGTCGTGTCCTTCAAGGACACCTCCTTTGTTGCCGCGGATATCCCCGGTCTCATCGAAGGCGCTTCCAAGGGCATCGGACTGGGTCATGATTTCCTGCGCCACATCGAGCGTTGCCGTCTGCTTGTCCATCTGGTGGACGTGTCCGGCAGCGAAGGCAGGGATCCCATCGCGGATTTCGAACAGATCAACGCGGAACTGAAGGCTTTCAGTCCGGATCTGGCGTCCCGCAGACAGATCGTCGTGGGAAACAAGACCGATATCGCAGATCCGGAGCAGGTGGAACGCTTCAGGGCATATATGGATGAGAAAGGTTATGACTGTCTTTTCATGTCCGCAGCAACTACCCAGGGCACTCAGGACGTGGTCGCGGCATGCGCCGAGGCCCTTTCTCAGCTGCCTCCTGTGCGGCACTACGAGCCCGATTTTGTCCGTCCTGAAAAGAAGGGAAGAGACCGGGATTTCACTGTTCAGCGCAATGCAGATGGGGAATGGGAGATCGTCGCACCGTGGCTGGAACGCATTCTCATGCAGAGCAATATCGACGACTATGAATCCCTCATGTATTTCCAGAACGCTCTGGCGGATTCGGGGATCCTGGACCGACTGGAGGAACTGAAAGTTGCGGAAGGGGATACCATCCATATAGGAGATTACCAGTTTGATTACATTACCTGAAGGACAGCAGATGACGCTGCATGAGATCAAACAGAAAAGCCCCGTTGAACTTGCTTTTGTCGGGGATGCCGTTTATGAGTTGATGGTGCGGGAGCATATATCTCTCGTTCATGACGCTCCTGCCGGCAGGCTTCATGCACTGTGTGTGGAATATGTCCGTGCGGAAGCACAGTCCGAGGCTCTGGACCGGATTTTTTCAGGCCTGACGGAAGCGGAGCAGGATTTCGTCCGCAGGGGACGCAATGCCAACAAGGTGATGGCACCGAAAAATGCGGACCCCGGAGCATACCGGGCTGCTACAGGGCTGGAAGCTTTGTTCGGGTATCTTTATCTTGCCGGAGAGAATGAGCGGATCCGTTCGCTTTTTGAACAGATCGTCACAGCTCATGAAGGATGATTATTCCGGCGGATATTGAAACACTTATTTTGTTTCAGTTATAATTATTTAGTGATACATTTCCCAGACAGCAGGAGGAAAATCAATGAGCGGACACTCCAAATGGAACAACATAAAGAGGAAAAAAGAGAAGGCAGACGGCGCGAAGGCCAAGATCTTCACCCGGTTTGCCCGTGAGATCGCGGTAGCGGTCAGAGAAGGCGGCAGCGCAGACCCCAACTCCAACGCGAGACTGAGGGATGCCATTTCCAAGGCCAAGGCCAACAACGTGCCCAATGACAACATCAAGCGCGTCATCGACAAGGCCAGCAGTGACACCGCTTCCTATGAGAAGATCAACTATGAAGGATACGGCGCGGGCGGAATCGCCGTCATCGTCGAAACCCTGACGGATAACCGGAACAGGACCGCTGCTTCGGTCCGGCACCTGTTTGATAAATATGGCGGAAATCTGGGCACCAACGGATGCGTCTCCTATATGTTCACCCAGAAGGGAAGGATCATCATCGAGGACGAAGACGGACTGGATGAAGAGAAGCTCTTTGAAGAGGCGATGGAGATCGACGGTGTGGATGACATCGAGATCGAAGAGTTCGAGGCTGAAGTGACCACTGCTCCGGTAGATCTGGTCCGGGTCGCAGAGGAACTGGAGGGCAAAGGCTATCACTTTTCCTCCGCTGAAGTCGCATACATCCCTTCGACATACAATACGCTTTCCGACGAGGAACAGTTGAAGAACTTCGGCTTGATGCTGGAGATGCTCGATGACGATGACGACGTTCAGGGCGTCTGGCACAACCTTGAGAACGAAGAAGATCTTCCGTGATGTAAACTGAGAAAAGAAGGCGACGTTTCGTCGCCTTTTTGTACATAGGAGAGATAGATTGGCAGAAAAGAAACGGTGTCTGTACTGTATGCACACGGTCCCGGACGGATCCACGTCCTGTCCGCACTGTGGGTATAACGGCACACAGAAAAACCCGGAGGGGGCACTCCCTGTGGGGACCAAACTGAACAATCGGTTTCGAATCGGACGGGTGGAACAGGTCCACGGGGACTGTGTGGAATACGCAGGTTATGATCTGACAAAACTGGAGCGGTGCGTCGTCCTGGAGTATTATCCGGCCGGCGCTGCAAACCGTGCGCCGGGAGATCTTTATCTGCAGGCAGCACCGGAGGCGAGCAAGAAATACAAGGATGGTCTTGCGCGCTTCATACAGTTCTATGCCAATTTCGAATACGCACCGGAAGACTCCGCATTACCTGTGTTTCTGGATGCCTTTGTCCAGAATGGTACAGGTTACGTGGCATTCGTGGCTTTTGAGGGGATCACCCTCAGAGAACTGCTGAAGGTCAACGGCGGAACTCTTTCCGCGGAACAGACGCAGATCGTGCTGGAACCTGTACTGAAGGGACTGGTCTTCCTTCAGCGCAAGGAAGTGGTCCACGGGAGCATCTCTCCGGACAATATCCTGATCAACCGAAACGGCGATGTCTATCTCGCAGGTTTCTCTACGGATCCCTATGCGCCTGCCAACGGCTCCAATGGGTATATCTCTCCGGAAGCCGAGAGCGGAAAGAAACTGAATCTCTCCAGCGATGTATACAGTCTTGGCGCAGTCTTTTACCGATGCCTGGTCGGTACGGTCCCTCAGGACGCCAAACAGCGTACGGACTACGATACCCTGGCTACGCCGAAAGAATTGAATCCTTCCATTCCCTGGGACGTATCCAACGCCATCTGGCACGCCATGCTCGTGGATCCCGCTAAGCGGATCGAGACGGTGGGAGAGTTTGCGAAGGCGCTCAGAGGGGAAGTCACTTCCTTTGACAACGGTCCTGTAGAATATAAACCCAATATTGTCTTCCCGGAAGATATGGAACCGACGGCGGCGGAAC
>CAMKDB010000122.1 GCA_946411155.1 uncultured Faecalibacterium sp. | reverse complement strand
ATTCAATAATGACAGTATAACACATCCGTATGGATGCGAAGATTGCCGTTCTTGTTCTGTGTAATATCGTTCCGGTTATGGTTGTGATTCTATGTGATGCTGTTCAGTGATGTGGAGCTCAGTTACATGTGGCTCGGAGAAAGGCGCAGAAACAGGGAATAATAAATGACCTAATCAGTGAAGAGAGAACTCTTCTCTGATCTCTTTTTGTATTATCCGCATCGAACTCAGGGGACTGCCTTTCACCGGAATGCGGCTATGATATAATTAGTCCAGAAAAACGTCCGGGGATAGAATCATATGAGTAATCTGAAGAAAAAACTGACGAAACGTATTCACCGCATGATCAACACAGCATTGGGCAATGGCCTGATGCAGGAACTCACAGAAGCTTCCGGTGAGCGTTATGTGACCCCGGGAATCGGAGAACTGATCCGAGCCGCAGGCGCGGAGGGATGCGTCCTGCTGAAGAATGACGGCGTCCTTCCGTTGTCCGGAAAAGATCGGATTTCGGCGTTCGGACGCTGCCAGCTGGACTGGTTCTACGTGGGATACGGCAGCGGCGGAGACGTCCATGCCCCTTATCATGTGAATCTGATCGACGGACTCGTCAACGCTGGCATGAAACTGAACACGGAATTACTGGATATTTATCGGCAGTGGACGCTGGATGAGGACAACGAGGCGGATCAGGGCTGGTGGGGGCACTGGCCGATGAACTATCCGGAAATGCCGCTTGATGACGACACGGTTCAGACAGCATCCGAAAAGTCTGATGTCGCGTTGATCGTCATCGGCAGAGCTGCCGGTGAAGACAGAGAAAACAAACTCACCAAAGGCAGCTATTATCTGACCGATGAAGAAAGAGAGATGCTGGACAGGGTGACGTCTGCCTTTCGCCGTGTCGTCGTTCTGCTAGATGTGGGCAGTGTCATGGATATGAGCTGGACAGAAGAATACAGCGGGAGACTGTCCGCCGTGATGATCGTCTGGCAGGGAGGGATGGAGAGCGGCAACGCAGTCGCGGATGTGCTCACCGGTGCCGTGAATCCCAGCGGAAAACTCAGCGATACCATCGCGCGCAGGTATGAAGATTATCCGAGCAGCGCATTTTTCGGCGGGAAAGAATACAACGATTATGCCGAGGGTATCTTTGTGGGATACCGCTATTTTGACCGTCATCCGGAAAAGGTGCTCTATCCCTTCGGATTCGGCCTGAGTTACACCTCTTTTACACTCGGTGCTGTCAGCCTGATACGGAAGGAAGGAAAGACGGAAGCGGCGGTCAGAGTGACGAATAGCGGTGAATATCCTGGGAAAGAAGTGGTGCAGCTATGGTGCTGCCCGCCGGACGGACGTCTGGAAAAACCGGTTCGAGTCTTAGCGGCGTTCGGAAAGACAAAGACGCTGGCTCCGGGAGAAACAGAGGAGATACGCCTCTCCTGTGACGACAAATGTCTCGCATCTTATGACACGGCCAGCAGCAGGTTCGTGATGGAGGCAGGAGAGTACCGGTTTGCTGCCAACGATTTGGACATCGGGTCCTTTATGCTTACAGATGAGATCACCGTAGAACAGTGTGAACCTTTCTGCAGAGACAGTTCCGCACTGAGGGAGCGGATTCTGAACAGACTTCCATCCGCGATGACGTCTCCCGCTGCGACCGGTCTGACGCTGAAAGATGTTCGTAATGGAAACTGCAGTCTTGAGGAGTTCGTGTCCTGCCTCAGTGATGAAGAACTTGAGGCGTTGACCCGCGGACACGGCATGATGGGCAGTCCGCTTGGCGTGGACGGCAATGCCGGCGTTTTTTGCGGTATTCTTGAAAGTCTTCGGGAAAAGGGAGTTCCCCCGATTACAACAGCAGACGGTCCGGCAGGCATCCGATTGAAGAAATACTGTGCGCTGATTCCGTGCGGTACGGCATTGGCATGTACCTGGAATGCGGATCTGGTGGAGGGACTGTCTTCAAAAGTAGCTGAGGATATGATCCATTACGGCGTGGATGTGCAGTTGGCTCCGGGCATGAATATCCACAGGAATCCGTTGTGCGGGCGCAATTTCGAGTACTTTTCTGAAGACCCGCTTTTGTCCGGTAAGATCGGCGCTGCTGTCGTTCGCGGCGTTCAGAGCAAGGGGAAAGGTGCATGCCCGAAGCATTTCGCGTGCAATAATCAGGAAACGAACCGCAATCGGAACGATTCCCGCGTCTCTGAACGCGCGCTCAGAGAGATCTATCTGAGGAATTTTGAGATCGTTGTGAAAGAAGCAAACCCGCTATGCATCATGACTTCCTACAACAAGATCAACGGCGTTTGGGGCCATTACAATTACGATCTCGTGACCTCAGTCCTCCGCGGCGAATGGGGATATGACGGCTGTGTGATCACGGACTGGTGGATGCAGAGATCCAAGAGCCCTGAGTTCCCCGCACTGAAGGACAACGCATATAGGGTAAGGGCACAGGTCGACGTATTGATGCCGGGCAATCTTGGCCATTCCACGAAAGAAAACAAAGCGGAGAAAAGCATCCGCAGCAGTTTGGAGAAGCCGGATGGTCTTACCAGAGCAGAGTTGCAGCGCACAGCTGTGAATGTACTGCGGTTGGCAATGAGACTGTACCCCGGGAATTGATTTTCAAGGAATAGGGAAAAAATCATCAACTGATCCTGCGTGCTGTGATACGTTGCCCGCAGAATGATAGTATTAAAAAGAGCAGCTGTCAGGGATATGACAGCTGCTCTTCTGATTGTTTTATGCCAGAGGATCTCTTTTCCGGTATTTCAACGGAAGTATGATTCCAAGTCCGATCACGGAGACTGCGTGAAGCATGATCCACAGAGCGATAGGGTTGCAGTCATCAGTTTTCGGGGTATCCGGAGGCGGGTCCGGTGTTGGATCCGGATCTGGTTCAGGGTCCGGCTCGGGATCTGGGTCGGGATCCGGGTCGGGTTCGGGATCCGGTTCATCGGTAGTGTTCGCAATAAGGCCGGTCTGAAGTTCGATTCCGTTGAGGACGGAATTATCCGTGAGTTCAAAGCCATCCTGCGCCGCATAGGCGATGATCTGATCGGTTTCGCTCCATTCTACGCATCCGAGTATGCTGAGTACACCGGACCCGCTGATGCGGAACGCAAGAATCTCCTCAATGGGATCATACTGATCCGGTGCTTCCGTTTCCCTGAGATAATAGGTGCCGCCTGAAAGTTTCAGATCGGTACTGCCTTCTTCCGCACCGTAATATGCCGTGTCGGTTCTAAGAAATCCGTCATCTCCGGAAGTCAGGGTCGTGATCAGATCTTTGGAGTAGAAATTCCACTTACCGTTTTTATATTCCGGATCTGCGCCGTAAAGTTCGAAGACGGCACCCGCCAGATGCTTGTCTTTGTTCCGGGAATCGACCTTCACGAAACGGATGAGACCTTCCGAATACCGGTTGACCACGATCACGTCTGCCGTGAGGTCCTGCAGGATCCTGCCCTGAAGGATATCGCTTCCCTCTTCGGTCAGGGTGGTGAAGGTGGAACCGCTGTCAGCGAGGCTCTCAAGTTCGTAACCCTGGGGAATGCCGGTCTCCTGCACCTGGAATACCATGTCCGGCATGACTTTTTTGATCACGACTGTGTATCCCGCGGGAACGTAATCGATATATCCTGTCTGGGAACTCCAGTCAAAGACCGGATCCGTGGGATCCTTGGCAGGAATGACATTCATCGTATCGCCGGAGGAATAATAGTATTTTCCGTCTTCACCAAGCGAAAGCGGAACCAGCCTGGCATCGACACGGTAATAATATACCCCGCCTTTCATGATGTAGTATGGGGCTACGGAATATGCGGACAATTGTTCCGCGGAGGGACCGAGGGCGACCTTAAACTGGAACGTGATCGATTCGTCCGGCGTCTGTCCGAGACTGAGGTCCAGCACTTTGGTGATGTGAAGTTCCTGGGGGCTGATCGCATTGTCGAAGATCAGCTGTTTGCGCTGCTGCACAAGAGCGGGATCGACAGGGAAATCCCCGAGGGAATCGTCTCCTTCATTCTCCTGACCCGTAAGAAGAACGCCGTTACCACGCACTTCTCTTACCAGAAGCGGATCCACAGCAATCTCCCTGACGTAGTACGGATACTCCTTCAGACGGAGATCTTTGAATACGACGCCTTCTCCGTGGCCGAGGCGGAACACATTCTCATAGGTCTTTCCGCCGATCGTGACGGTCTCGAACGAAGCTGGTTCATAGGTGTCGCGCCATCCGCCGCCGTCCGTCATCTCTGCGACAGATGCAGATGCGTCTGTCAGGGGTACTTCCTTGCCGTCAATGATCAGATATGCCTGGAAGAGGAATTTCATATCCGTGTACAACTGTTTGTCCGTCGCACTCAGCTGCTTGGCAACGAGCAGATCGTCCGGCGTCGTAGCGATGTTGAAACGGGTATGAAGGTTGGAGGAACTCTTGCCGCGTTCCATGTAGAACATCCGCATCTTGTGCCCGAAATAATCGGATTTCAGGGTGTCGCCATCGAAGAAATCATCTGCCTTCGCATCATCCCAGGCAGAGCCGTCCGGGAAAACACCTGCCTTCTTGAAAGCGGCACGGATGGTGTTCGAATAACTGTAATTGGAGCGAACGGAACTGGAATAGTTGACCGCGATGGAATTATAGACCGAGATCTTTCCCGTCGTGAAATTGACTGTTCCTCTCAGTGCGGAATGGATTCCGCCGAGATCCAGAACAAGAACGTCATCCACAAACAGCCATAAATCGTCGTCTCCGGAGAACTCGAAGATGATTTCGTTTCCGTTGCGGTCTTTTTTGGTCGCAGGCTGGATGAAGTTCGCTTCCAGCGACATGCCGAAGTTATAATCGTATCCGCCGTCCAGTTTCGGGGCGGTTTCGATCTTGTGGATCGCCTGACCCTTTCTGGGCTCGTCCGGAGGCAGTGGGTTCATGAATTCGTCATTGGCGTTCCGCTGATCGGTATAGACTTCGGTGAGGATCCTGCTGTACGGCATGAAGTGACCATGGGAATTAACCTTGGTAGGAGAGCCCAGCTGATTATAGACCGTGAAATCGCCGGAATCCTTGTTGAGATAGGCGTAGTTCTTGGCAGAGTTGTATTCAAAATAACCGGTCTCACTGTACGCGCTTTCCAGGAAGAGGTGATTGGCTTCCGTCACAAAATAGGGACTGGAAGGATCGAACAGATCCGTAAGCGCATGTGGTTCGCCAACGATGGAAACCGGTATCCCGTCCTCATTCAGCCGGCAGTCCACCAGTTCGGGAACATAGTACTGAGAGGATACCGTGCCGGGTGTGATTGAGTGGACGGCATTGGAGCCGATCACATCACTCATCCAGATACGGGATGGGTAGTTGAACATATTGATTTTGAATCCCAGAGAATTGGTATCCAGCGTGGAAACGGTGGTCAGCTCCTCAAACTCGGCAGTTGCAGCGAAGTTGAAGGTGTCGGCATCACCGAAGCCGCCCTTGACCAAGCGGATGCCGTCACCATCGTTTTTCAGATACAGTCCTTCCGTACCGTCATCTTTGCTCCATGCAATGATGGTGGATTCGAAATCTCCGGTTTGTCTGCCCGGCAACTGGAGGCTGTATGAGAACGAGGGACTTTCGCCGGCGGTGATGCCTTCTCCGGGAAGGATCACGTCATACAGTTTCGTGCCGTCATAATCGTAGATCGCTCTCGGAGAAAGATAAGCTCCGGTAACGGTGTTCTGCAGCCAGTAATACCCGCTTTCGGATCCGTCAGAGTTAGTTCCTGTTGTGAACTTCCACTCGATAGCTGTAAGATCGTGTCCCTGAGAATCAGTGAGCGTGTACCTAGCAATGGCGTTGCCCTCGTCTGTTACTTCGATCAGATCACCGTAGCCGTCCAC
>CAMKDB010000121.1 GCA_946411155.1 uncultured Faecalibacterium sp. | reverse complement strand
TTCTTAGATGAATTCAGCGTCAGAAAACCTGTATTTGCAATGCTCCACATGAAAGGCAGTTCCCGTCAGGACAAACTGGAAAGATGTCTCCGTGAAGCCGAGATCTATCGCGAGAACGGAATCGACGCCATGATCGTGGAGGACTATTTCGGCGATGCGGACGATGTCCGTGCCGGATTGGAAATGCTCTCCCAGAGGGGAGGTTTCACACTCGGTGTCAATGTTCTGGACAACTGGGAACTCAGCTGGGAATATGCAAAAGAATACGGAGCGAAATTCATCCAGGTTGACTCTGTTGCAGGCCATCTCACTCCTGAAGAAGACGCTCCCTACGCAGAGATGATCCGACGTTACATGGACGAAGGAGGAATGTATGTCATCGGCGGTGTCCGGTTCAAGTACAAGCCAGTCTGCTCCGGAAATGATCTGGAAACTGATCTTCGGATCGGCATGACGCGCTGCCATGCCATTGCTGTCACCGGCGATGGTACCGGCATGGATTCTCCGACTCAGAAGATCATCGATTTCAGAAAAATCGTCGGCGATTTTCCATTGGTCGTTGCTGCAGGAATGACTCCGGACACGGTCTTCGAAAAACTCTCTCTTGCTGATGCTGCGATCGTGGGCAGCACTTTCAAAGATACGCGTAAGGATACCGGTGACGTCTTCGGCCCTCATGTGAAGGAATTCATGGAACAGGTCTTTTCACTGCGCAATACACTCTGACGACATCTTATACCGGAAAAAAAAGCACGCAGTCGAGTATAGAACTCAGCTGCGTGTTTTTGTGCTTGAATCAAATAAAGAACAGCCATTCGCGCCAGATCAGGCAGAGCGTTTCCTGATAGTGCTGATCAGCGCAGCATCGACAAGGCAGAACACAATAACCAGATAATATGCGGAGGTGACCGGAAAAGAGCCCAATACGGCGGCAGCAAGAGGCTGAAACGCCGCGCCGCCCATGCTCGCTCCGAATGCCATCGCCGCATATGCCATACCGGTGTTTTTTGGTGCGGAATGACCGCCAAGATACGCGATAAGTCCATATGCAGGTCCAAACAGCAGGCCGATGAGAAACATCAGTCCGATCCTGACATTCATTGAGGGAATCAGCAGCACCGCTGCCACTCCGATCCCTCCGGCAACAAGAAATCCGGACAAATATCGGAGCGCATTTTTCATAAGACCGCCGGTAAAGGAACCGATCATAATAGCCAGCCAATATGCAGACACTGCATAGGAACCGGCGGAAGCGCTTCCGAAACTGCCGAATACTTCCGTCGCATAATAAGTAAGGCCGCTTTCCAGACCGCAGTAGATCGCCTGAGCAAGAATCGAGAGCGCGAGGATCCTGTTATTCCATATAATTGATACTGATAATCCTTTGTCCTTTTCTGAGCGGACTGGTGCGAAACTGTCGATCATCTTCATCCGTAGAACCAGACATGCGGTTAGTCCGAACAAAACCGCCATAATTACCATAGTAGGACGGTAACTGTCCGGGTCAAAACATCTTTCAACAAAAATCGGGACCAGGAAACCGCCTAAACCGTATAACGCCATCGCATAGCAAAGCTTCCGGTCCGAATCATCCGGATTTGCTTCCTCAATGATCGACATGCCGGCGCCTTCATTTCCCCCAATCCCAAATCCCGACATCAGCAGGCCAAGGATTGCTGTCCAGATATTACCTGACAGGATCACTAAGACGCAGCCTGCAGTCAGGGCAAGACAAGAGATGATCATCGTCACGCGGCTTCCGTACCGTTCGGAGATTTCCCCGCTGATCAGAGAAGTCAGAACCGATCCGAGAAACAGGGACGCGACAAGCAATGACACCGCAAGCGTAGATCCTCCCAGCGCCTCGATCAGTCTCGGGATCAGGATCTGATACGCGGCATAAACACCTCCAATGATAAAGTGCACCCACGTGCACAGAACTGTTACAGTCCTTCTGTTCCGCTCCATCATGCCCCCAGTGTCCGGAAAATATAGTCCTTATATACGGAAGGATTCAGTCTGGAACAGACAGCGCAATTCGCCGGTTTTCCGGAAAAGTGATAATAATCCACCAGAACTCCGCCGTATGCGATTCCGTGAGCAGTCTCGACTTCACAGTAATAGTCATCGCATTCAGCGATACATTCGGGGCAAAGCGCAGCAGCCATCGCTGCAGGATCTGCCATATCCAGACAGTCACGCCCAAACCGTTCCCGATTCAGGCTCATCAGGACTCTGTTGCATTCCACCATCACTTTTCCGAGCGGTCCGCTGCTGATCAGACGGTCGAGGTCCTCCTGTTCCAGCATCGCGTCATCGATGCAGGCATCCCATCCGACAGCCATCAGCGGAACGCCGAATTCAAAAACGATCTTCGCTGCTTCCGCATCCTGCCAGATGTTGAATTCTGCCACCGGAGTCACATTCCCTGTCCCAAGACCGGCAGTACCCATCATGACGATCCTGCCGACTTTTCGCATTTCATCCGGGAACAGCCTCATCGCCAGAGCGATGTTGGTCAGCGTCCCAAGCGTTATGATGTCGATCTCACCCGGTTCGCTCTCCCTGAGCAATTCCGCGATCTTCAGCACTCCGTTCCCTTCGGATACCTTCAGCCTCTTTGGAACAAGTCCCATATCACCCATTCCGTCCTGGCCATGCGTCTCCATGGCACCGACAAACGGGACAAGCAGCGGGGTCTCACAGCCGAGATAGACCGGAGGTTCATAGGAACCCGCTTCCTCAATGGTGAATAGCGTGTTCTGGGCTGCCTGCCGGGCATCCACATTCCCTGTCACAGTGGTAAAACAGAGGATCTCATATCTCGGATCTCTCAAAGCCATTGCGATTGCCATAGCATCATCCGAACCACAGTCGGTATCGATAATCAGTTTCTTCCGGAGTTCCATTCTTACCCTCCCGATAGTATATTCTGATTCAATTATATCATCCGGAGTCCTTCCAAAAAATGCTGCCTGACCAGAATTCCGATTCCACTTCCCGGCTGTTGTTTCTCGCGGCACACCGGATATGGTATGATAATTTCAGTAGCATATGACTCTGTCATTCATCGAAGGAGAACCTCCATGCCTTTTTTTCTACCGGCTTATCATGCCCCGGATTTCAGTGCTCAGCTGTTCAAAAATGCTCCGGATGTTCAGACTGCCGTTGCCGACCGGGACGGTGTCGCTCCGGAATACTTCCACAGCACGTCGATGTATCCCGAGTATTTCAAAATCAACGGTACCTGGCTCCTTGCTGAAGAAAGCCGGATGGATTCCAGTGTCGTGATCCGTCCAGACGGCACGCTTGCTGTCGTGGAAAACCGGAATCTGAAAAAAGGAGATATCGTGATTCTCGGCAGAAGTGAAAATGCGGAAGAAGGGATCTATGTCCATACGCAGGGATTCACCTCCGAGGAAAACACACTGCAGGATCAGTTTGTTTTCCGCCAGGGCAGGAGCAGAGAGACCTCTTATGCAAAGGATTACGACGATCTCGTCGAACTGCTTCAGTATGAGAAAGAACACGGCATGATCGTCTGGGTAATGGGGCCAGCATTCGCTTTTGACAAGCGAGCGCGTGCGGTCATGGCATCCATGGTGGACAACGGATATGTCCACGCGCTTCTGGCAGGCAACGCTCTTGCAACCCACGATCTGGAAGGCGCCATGCTCCATACAGCACTTGGGCAGGACATCTATGCTCAGATTTCCCAGCCCAATGGTCATTACAATCATCTTGATATCGACAACCGTGTCCGCCGCAGCGGCTCCATTCCTCAGTTCATCAGGGATTACGATCTCGATGACGGAATTATCTGCAGCTGCGTCCGCAATAACGTTCCCATCGTCCTGACAGGATCGATCCGGGATGACGGACCGATTCCGGAAGTGATCGGAAATGTCTATGAAGGACAAAACGCAATGAGAGAGGTCCTAAAAAAAACAACCACCGTCATTTGTCTTGCTACAATGCTCCATACGATTGCTGCAGGTAATATGACTCCCTCCTTCCGTGTCACAGAAGAAGGGGTGATCCGTCCCCTTTACATTTATACCGTTGACGCGGATGAATTCGTCGTCAACAAACTATTGGACAGAGGAAGCCTATCCGCCCGCACGATGGTCACGAACGTACAGGATTTTATCACGATCGTCGCTCACGGGCTAGAACTGATCTGATCCTATTCCCTCAAGTACAGAATAAGGACAGCCTGTCTTACAGCAGGCTGTCCATTTTTTCATCACAAATCAAAGAAGATACCGGTAGATTGCCCAGAAATGAGCCCCGCTCCCAAGAAGACAGAACAAATGGAAAATGCTGTGTATATACCGCTTTCTGGAACCAATACCGTAAAGAACAGCGCCGACGGAGTAGAAGATGCCACCCAATGCCATATAGAACACCCCAGTCATCCCTGCACTCCGTAGCAGGTATGGGAGTCCAAGAAGAATCGACCATCCATTTATCAGATGACAGATGACCTCCAAGACTGAGAATCTGTCCACGTCGACACAAGACAGTGTAATTCCTATCGCAGTAAAGCCGGCAACGATTCCGAAAAGAACCCACCCCAAAGCGCCCCGGATCCCGACCAATGTGGCGGGAATATATGTACCGAATACCAATATATACACATTGCAGTGATCAAGGATCCGAAGTATCTTTTTCCCCGGTACAGATGCCGGAAAAGCATGATATATGCAGGACATCGCATAAGTCAGTATCATTGCACTGCCGAAAATCGAAGCAGTAACGTATTTCATCGCGTTGTCCGCCCGGATCTCCATCAGGACAAGCGCTGCAACGGCCAGAGAAGCGCCCGCTCCATGTGTCAACGCATTTATCAATTCTTCTGACCTTGAATATCCGGGAATCTTGACCGTCATCCATCTTCCTGCCATTCTGCACCTCCTAATCTAGTTTTTAAAACTAGATTAACAGTTTTTATAAAGTGTGTCAAGTGCAGCATTCTTAACATCTTGCGTCTTTGTGAACCATTTGTTATTATGAATGTATGATAAAAACCGGAGGTGCTCAGATGAATCCCCAGATCCTGGACCGTTTCAGTAATATCCGTCTTCCTGAATGGGACGATCTCCCCGATCTAGATCTCTATATGGATCAGGTCATATCGCTGCTCCAGCGGTATCTCGGACAATTTCCATCTCCCGATGAAAAGGGAATCACATCGTCGATGATCAACAACTATGTCAAACAGGGTGTCATCCCTCCTCCAAAAAAGAAAAGATACAACCGGATCCATCTGGCGTATCTGATTATGGTCTATATTCTGAAAACCGCATTGTCAATTTCCCAGATTCGCCTTCTTCTGGTGGAAGAACTCTCATCGCAGGATCTTTCTGCATTCTATACATCCTTCAGGGATTCTTTCCGGAGCGCTGCTGCCGATTCCGTCTCCAGATACCGTGACGCAGGTTCCGATGCTCTTTCTCTCTCCAGTACTGCAGCGATCCGTGCCTATGTTGAACAATCCATCTCTTATGCGTGCTGGACCTCTGACAGAATGGAATGAGGTATTTTTATGAGCAAAGAACTGACCGTATCGCAGCGTGTCGAGCGCAGCATCCAGAAAAAATACAGGGAAAAACTCTGGACTCCTTTTATTCACGCCCTGAAAAACTACGAACTGCTCAGTCCGGGAGATAAAGTTGCCGTATGCATTTCCGGAGGGAAAGATTCCATGCTGATGGCAAAGCTGATGCAGATGCTCCAGCACATCTCCGATTTTCCGTTTGATCTGGTCTATCTGGTGATGGATCCCGGATATGATCCGCAAAACAGAAAGAAGATCGAGGAGAATGCCACTTTGCTGGAAATCCCCGTCACCATCTACGAATCTGATATTTTTCGGGTCGCAAACGCTTCTGGCCGTTCTCCCTGTTATCTCTGCGCCAGAATGAGAAGAGGAAGTCTGTACAACAAAGCGCAGGAACTGGGCTGCAACAAGATC
>CAMKDB010000120.1 GCA_946411155.1 uncultured Faecalibacterium sp. | reverse complement strand
CACCTTGCCAAGGTGGAGGTAGCGAGTTCGAGCCTCGTAACCCGCTCCATTTTTTATCTCGGCGCCTTAGCCAAGTGGTAAGGCAGCAGTCTGCAAAACTGCTATGCTCCAGTTCAAATCTGGAAGGCGCCTCCAGAGCGGAAAAGCAGAGTAGTCATACTCTGCTTTTCTGTTGTATAATTCACGTATCGTATCAGCACATTGGAAAGAGGGGCAACAGTATGCTCAAATCGATCTATACTTGTACAAATTGCGGGTCTACTACCACAAAGTGGTACGGCCGTTGTCCTTCTTGCGGTGAGTGGAATACGCTTGAAGAGAGCACGATGGAAGTGGGGAAACGTTCTTCATCTTCAGCAGTGAAGGGCAGTACGAAAACGATTCCTTTGTCAGATGTAGAAGGGGTCGACGAGATCCGCTATACGACGGGTATCGCCGAACTGGACCGGGTACTGGGCGGGGGCATCGTCAGAGGAGGTGTCGTTCTGCTCGGAGGTGAACCCGGTTCCGGTAAGTCCACTCTGCTTCTTCAGATGTGTTCCCACATCTGCGATACAGCTACTGTTCTGTATGTTTCCGGCGAAGAATCTGCAAGACAGATAAAACTGAGAGCGAACAGGATCGGCGTGGATTCCAAGCAGCTGCTGATAGCCAACGAGACAAATGTGGAAAAGATCAATTCGTTGATTCAGAACGAAAAACCGGATCTTTGCATCATAGATTCGATCCAGACCATGGAAATCGATGGTGTCAGTTCTTCCGCGGGAAGCATCGTTCAGGTTAGGGAATGCGCTTCTGCACTTACGAGAACAGCAAAATCGCTGGGAATCCCGATCTTTATCGTCGGGCACGTGAATAAGGATGGTGCGATCGCTGGACCGAAGGTGATGGAGCATATCGTTGACACGGTCCTGTATATTGAAGGCGATCGGTACCTTGCTCTACGCGTCCTCCGTTCAGTAAAAAACAGATTCGGCTCCACTAATGAGATAGGAATCTTCGATATGACTGACAAGGGACTGGTTCCGGTTTCCAATCCCAGCATGATCCTTCTGGAAGGAAGAAATGATTCTCTGTCCGGAAACTGTCTCACCTGCATTATGGAAGGAACGCGTCCGATCGTTGCCGAGATACAGTCTCTAACATCAAAGACTGCGTTTTCAGTTCCAAGAAGAACCGCCGACGGATATGACTACAATCGTGCAAACCTGATTATTGCGGTTTTGGAAAAGAGGGCGGGATATTATATCAACGGATTGGATGTCTATCTGAATGTGACCGGCGGAATCAGACTGGATGAGACTGCAAGTGACCTTGCCGTTGCAATAAGTATCGTATCTTCGATACTCGATAAAACTCTTCCATCCGGGACTGTGGCTTTCGGGGAAGTAGGGCTCGGGGGAGAGATCAGGAGCGTCAGAGATCCGAGCATCCGTGTCAAGGAACTGGAGAAACTCGGCTTTGAAACTGTGATACTTCCGAATGCAAATTTGAAAAAAATGAATCCCAAGGAATACAATATCAATCTTGTCGGCGTATCCAACATTAAAGAAATCAGTAAATTGCTGCATTGAGCATAAAGCGGAAAGAAGTCCTGGACCGAAAAAATACCGGTTCAGGACTTGTCATTTTCAGGGGAATGGTGGTAGAATTTATGTGTAGTAATTTCGCTAAATGAAAGTTTAGCGAACTAGAGGGGAGTTTTGAACGGTTTTTTGCTCCTTCTAAGGTGTTTTATCTGTATCGATCCGTTCTTACTTGTTCTAACCCTGTATCAATCATTATCAGTATTATTTCTGATTTTTTATTATTTATTGTTTTAACTGAAAGGCTCTGTTCATGAAATATGATGGCTGTCCTCCCGTTATTCGCGAATTCCTTTTATATCTGGAAACGATACGGAATCTTTCATCGCGTACGGTTCTTGCATATTGGATTGATCTTCGAACTTTCTTTCGATATATGTATCGCTCCCGCGGCATTGTATCAGCTGATACTCCGTTTGAAGAAATCAGGATCGATGATCTGTCTCTCGACTTTGTAGGATCCATCACACAGATGGACGTCTATGAATTTCTTCATTTTGTCATGACTGACAAAGATAACAGTGCCAGTACCCGTTCCAGGAAGATCTCCGCTCTTCGATCGTATTTTAAGTACTTAACTATTAAGGTCCGTAAGTTGGAGAATAATCCTGTAAAAGATCTTGAAGTCCCGGCATTGAAAAAAACTTTGCCCAAATATCTGTCATTAGACGAGGCCATCGCTTTGCTTGGAACCGTAGACGGTGAATTTGCTTCTAGAGACTACTGCATACTTACCCTATTCCTAAACTGCGGAATGCGTCTTTCCGAATTATGCGGAATCAACGTTCTTGATCTGCATGAGGAAACGATCACGATCACAGGCAAAGGCAATAAAGAAAGACAGGTTTATCTGAACCCCGCATGCAAAAAAGCGATCGCACGTTATTTCAGGGACAGGAACAGCCGCACATATGCCAAAAAAGACAGGCAGGCACTCTTCTTGAGCAGAACTGGTAGCAGACTGACACCTCGCAGGGTTGAGCAGATTGTGAACGGATATCTCCAAAAAGCCGGGCTTGACGGTCAGGGATATACTGTTCATAAACTCCGTCACACGGCTGCAACCTTAATGTACCGCTACGGCGATGTGGACATTCTAACTCTCAAAGAGATTCTTGGTCACGCACATACTTCCACCACAGAGATCTATACACATCTGGATGACAGAAGACTAAAAGAGGCGGCCGACGCCTCCCCACTTTCCGATCAGGAACTGACTATAAAAAAAGGAGCCGATTAGGCTCCTTTTACTTTTTTTATTTCTTCTCGGCTTTTTCTTTCGTTGCGTTAGCGTTAAGGTCAAGTTTTTCAACTTCCTGAACAGCCATTTTCATGATGCGCATCTTTGTGCGGTCGGGACCAGTCTCAATGAGGAGCGTATCGTCCTTGATGCTAACAACACGACCTACGATGCCGCCAATCGTGGTGATGCCGTCGCCGACTTCGATGCTGGCGCGCATTTCTGCCTGCTGTTTCTCACGTGTGCGCTGGGGACGGATGACCATGAAATACATCATCAGGAGCATGACGCCCAGCAGAACGAATGAATAATAGTTTTCGAAACCGGAAGCGGTTGTCAGTAATAGATTCATTTGATTTCCTCCAAATCTCAATTGAGTAGATTATATATCAGATTATTGATTCCGACAAGGCGGTTAGATTCTTCGATCTAAACGGTCCGCATATTCGCTCACGAATTCAGCATAACGGTTCTCGTCAAGTGCTTTCCTGATTTCTTCCATCAGGTGATTATAAAAGTACAGATTGTGCATGACGCATAACCGAAGGGCAAGCATTTCCTTAGCTTTCACAAGGTGATGAATATAGGCTCTGGTGAATCCGTGTGCACATACAGGGCAGTCACATTTTGGATCGATCGGCAGCTCGTCAAGTTCATATTTCTGGTTGTTAATGTTAAGGATGCCGTCCCATGTAAAGAGATGCCCATGACGACCGTTTCGTGCCGGAATGACACAATCGAACAAATCGACACCAAGTTCAACGGAACGTATAATGTTGCCCGGTGTACCGACGCCCATCAAATACCGGATTTTATCAGCCGGTGCATAAGGCTCAACGATATCGATGATGTGATACATCTCTTCTGTGGGCTCTCCAACAGCCAATCCTCCGATTGCATATCCGTCGCAGTTCAGTTTAGCGATCTCCTTCATGTGCTCGATGCGAAGATCTTCAAAAGTGGCACCCTGGTTGATGCCAAAAAGTAACTGATTGGGGTTCAGCGCATCAGGTGCAGCATTGTTTTCTTTCATAGCATCCTGACAGCGAACAAGCCACCGATAGGTCCTTTCCACGGATCTTGAGGCATAATCATAAGTAGCTGGATTCTGGACACATTCATCAAATGCCATAGCAATCGTGCTTCCGAGCCTTGACTGGATGCGCATACTTTCTTCTGGTCCAATGAATATCTTTCGTCCGTCTACGTGTGAGTTAAAGGTGACGCCTTCTTCTTTAATGTTGCGCAATTTCGCTAAAGAAAAAACCTGGAACCCACCGCTGTCTGTCAGTACAGGGCCGCTCCATTTCGCTAAATTCCGAATACCGCCCAATTGATGAATCTTTTCTTCCCCTGTCCGGACATGCAGATGATATGTGTTTGCCAGCATTACCTGGCATCGAACGCTTTCAAGGTCAACAGATGATAATGCACCTTTAATAGCGCCTGCAGTGGCGACATTCATAAATGCCGGTGTCTCAAAGTCTCCGTGAACTGTGTGGAAGTGTCCCCTGCGGGCTCTCCCCTCTTTTTTTATCAGTGTGAACATACGCTTCTCTCTGTAATGAAAAATAAATGAGTTATAAAATCAACATTGCGTCACCAAAACTGAAAAAACGATAACGTTCTTCAACTGCATGGTGATATGCGTTCATTGTGTTTTCATATCCTGCGAATGCACTGACAAGCATGATCAGAGTGCTTTCAGGCAGATGAAAATTCGTAATGAGACCGTCCATCACTTTAAACTCATATCCAGGATAGATGAAAATACTGGTATCTTCATGACAGGCACAGATTTTTCCGTGCTTCTGATATACAGATTCTACAGTCCTGCACGAAGTGGTACCGGTACAGATCACCCTGCGGCCGTCTTCCTTCGCACTCTGAATAATCTGAGCGTTTTTTTCATCGATGGAATAAGATTCCGTATGCATGATGTGCTGAGTAATATCTTCCTCTTTGACAGGACGGAACGTACCTAAACCAACATGAAGAGTCACTTCCGCAATCTGAACGCCCATTTCTCTGACTTTATCGAGCAGTTCTTCTGTAAAGTGAAGACCGGCAGTCGGGGCGGCTGCAGATCCTAGAGGCTTGGCATAAACGGTCTGGTAGTCGTCCTTATTCTCGAGTTTCCTTGTGATATACGGTGGAATGGGCATCTCACCGAGTTTATCCAGGATCTCAAAGAAATTCATGCTTTCAGGATAATCGAAATCCACGATGCGTTTGCCATCGATCAGATACTCTCCGACGACTGCTGTGAGCATTTCTCCGATAGTTACCTGAGTACCGGGTTTCAGCCTTTTCCCCGGACGTACAAGGCATTCCCATTGTTTGACACCAAGCTGTTTGAGCAGCAATATCTCGATATGAGCGCCGGACGCTTTCTGACCGAACAGTCTTGCTGGAATAACTTTGCTATTATTGATTACAAGAACGTCGCCCTGTTTCAGGTATTCCGGAAGATCTGAGAAGACCCTGTCCTCCATCACGGATCCGGATCTGCTCAAATATAACATCCGGGAACTGTCTCTGGGAAAGACCGGTGTCTGGGCGATCAACTCTTCCGGAAGATCATAATAAAATTCCGATTTATTCATACTTCAACCTCTAATACATAGACCAAAATATTATATGAACTAAAGGAAATCTTTGCAAGAAGAGAATGGAGGATATGATTCCGGTGAGGCTTCTTATGGACAGTCAGAAATGTTCAGTCATAAAGCGTGGTTCCGTCCGGTATTCACGATAAAAGAATAATTCATTTTTTCTATGGCTATGGATTGAACGGACTCATTGTTCTGTGTTATTATGCCTATGATTTGGATTTATTGCAAAGGGATACGAATTATGGAAAATTTTATGTATGAACTGTTTGGAAACCTTCTCAACCTGGATGTAAAGATGGTCATCATGTGGATCATCGGAGGTATTCTAATCTACCTTGCGATTGCAAAGGAGATGGAGCCTTCTCTCCTCCTCCCCATGGGATTTGGAGCGATCCTAGTAAACCTGCCAATGTCCGGGGTAATCACTCAGATTATCGACGGAGAGCCTGAGGTCGGTGCTTTTGACGTTTTGTTTAACGCCGGTATTGCCAATGAGCTCTTCCCCTTGATCCTTTTCATCGGAATCGGTGCGATGATCGACTTTGGTCA